>CAXMLS010000094.1:0-2226 GCA_964194235.1 uncultured bacterium
AGATGTGTATAAGAGACAGCCATGATATAGCGCAGCGGCCAATTTCAAACCAGGCCAGATTTACGCGACGCGCCGTTACTTTTTCGCGAGTGTCCGGATGTATGCAACCAGTTCTTTGATACCGTCGCCCTTCACCTTCGCTCCGAACGCGGGCATTTTACCTTTACCCTTGGTGATGACTTCGGCAAGATCCTCATCCGATTTTTTCTGCACTTCGCTGGACGCTAGATCTTTTGCTCCCAGAGCCTTCCCCGAAGTTGAGCTGCCACTGCCATCTGCCGCGTGACACAACACGCAGTTCGTCTTATAAATTTTGGCAGCGTCGTTTTGCGCGCGAAGACCGGAAGGCGCCGCGAGTACCACTAAACATAAGAACCTACCTGCAGAGAGAACCTTACGACCGATTTGTTCCATGTACTGACCTCCTTGGATTTCCCAACAATTCGCCGGTGAGTATTTTTCACCGCCGTGTCTTCATTCATACACCTGTGCCTTCGGACGACGTCATCGCAAAGCCGGCCAGCGTAAATCTGTCCTCAAATAAGGCATTAGTAAATTTCTAAGAATGATAAACACTTCACTTCGGGTAGTCCACTCTGGCAGAGTCGTACACTTCCTGTGAGGCCCTGCGGCAAGCTATTTTTTTGCTCGGCTGATTGGCGGTCGACATTATTGCGCGAGAGTGCTGGCGCCTGATTGCAGCTAAAGGTCAGAGCTGGGCCAGTGCAAATTCTTAGACTTGTGCCTGCGGCTCAAATATCCGCGCGAATGCACCGCGCACGCGATAGAAAACAATAAACCACAGTATTGTGGTGATCAATGCGACCGGCAGACCCGACGGCGCCATAAGAAAATGAAACATCAGTATGTTCACGAGTACCGGCCCCAGCAACACCAGCGCCAGGGGAACGAATCGATTTACCAGCAGCAGCGCGCCTCCCACTACCTGCAGCAAAAACACCAGCACCATATAATGGGACTGAATCAGCACTGTGAAATACTCCACCGCCAACGGCGGCATCGGCGGCATTGGCAGGAAGTGTAGAAAACCATTCAAGCCAAACACCAAAAAGATCAGCCCCAACAAATAGCGTGCAATCAATGCGGCGATTTTCATAAGCTCCTCTTTCATTTCTTCGCGAATTTATTTTAAGCGGCCATGGTGCGAACCCGCTGCAATGCCGCCTCAAGCAGCGCCTCACGAGCGATGGCTCCGGAATTGAGCCGCGCAGTGCCGCCAACTTTAACAAAGTTCAAATCGGTAATGCCAATAAATCCGAAATGGCTAGCCAAAGAAAGATACTTTTTGTCTCCCGTGCCTCTAATGAACGGCGACCGTGCCGATTTCTAATGCTCTGCTATGGCGATCGTTTTCCGGCAAGAAAGTTCGTATTAGTGCTCTAATATACCGTTACCGTTTACTATGGTTCTCGATCTAGGCGCGGGGCAAAAATTTGCCAAGATCAAATCACAGCCCGAGGCTTAAATAATTTTGCACGCATTCTTGATCCCACTCGTAAACGGAGCCGTTCTGGTATTTGCGGTGTTCGGGGTTGGGCGGTTTGTCCTTTGGCTTCTGAACCTTCGGACGCTGCCCTGGCACTGGCACTTTGCGTTAGCAGCCCTTTTCGGGCAGGCAACAATTAATTTTCTAGTCCAGTCTTTGCTTCTCAGCGGCCGATCGTCAACACATCGCTTGCGACTCTTGGGATGGTTGATCATAGTAGCCGGGCTTTCTGCCCACGCATTGGCGAAAAGAAATTTTGCGGGCCAATATCAAATCAGGCGGCTTCGCGTTCACAATTTCCTCGTAACTTTGCTTCTTGCCATCTGGCTGACGAATCTTTTCGTCGCTCTTGCGCCTTCCTCGAAAATTGATGAAATTTTTTACCACATGCTTGTTCCCAAGCGGATAGCTGCGGAAGGCGCCATAAATTATTATCGCCTTCCTATCGAAGCCGCGATCATGCCGCAAATGCAGTTTCAAATATCGTTGAGTCCTTTTTATGCTTTGGGCGCGCCAGAGGCCGGAAACGTGCTCAGCGCCAGCTACTCCATTGTGCTTGCACTTTTCATCTTGGGTTTCATCCACGAAGCCACGGGAAATGACTCCTTAGCGCTTTTAGGTGCGCTAGGTTGTGTGGTGGGAGCGTATCAGACAGTTTGGCATACCACGGAAGGAGCAACTGCTCTTGGAGAATTGGCTCTGGTTGTTGCCGCTTGTAG
>CAXMLS010000095.1:0-8285 GCA_964194235.1 uncultured bacterium
GATGTGTATAAGAGACAGGTATTACGTGCGCGCAACGTCGGCGCTCGCCGATGATCGAACTCGGGTGCTCAAGTACGGCGACACCTTCGCTGTTTTAAATCGCTATGGCGATATCGAGCCGCTGGGCTTTGGGCAGTTCGGCCTGTTTCATTCGGAAACACGACACCTTTCGCGCATGACTATGCAATTAAATCAGCAGACACCCATGCTGCTGAGCTCCACGATCCGCGAAGACAATGCTTTCTTGGCCGTGGATATGACCAATCTGGACACCTCCACGAGAAGCGAAAATGGCTTACCGAGAGAGACGATCCATCTTTTCCGGTCAAAGTTTCTGGATCAGGCGACTTGCCACGAACAAATTCGTTTAATCAATTACGGACTCCAGCCACTGCAAATTTCCCTGAGCTTTCAATTTGAGGCGGATTTCGCGGACATTTTTGAAGTGCGCGGCACCAAGCGCGGCAAAAAGGGCACGCGCCTGCCGGACTCGCTCGACGGCGACTGCGCCGTGCTTTCGTATCAGGGACTGGACGATGTAAACAGGAAAACGCGCATTGCGTTTACGCCGAAGCCCCGCGCGTTGACCACGCGCCATGCGCGATACGAGTTCACGCTGGAACCAAAAAAAGAACAATCGGTATTTATCAACGTTTCCTGCGAGCGGGATTCCGTTCCGGTTACATCCGCTTCTTACCACGGCGCGTTCGATACGCTGCATAAGCGCTACGAGGAAGGACGGTTGCACGAGTGCCAGATTTCTACTTCCGACAAGCGAGTAAATTCCTGGCTGAAACGCTCCGAAGCCGACCTGCGGATGCTGACCGACGGAAACCCGGAAGGAGCCTATCCATACGCGGGAGTCCCGTGGTTCGCGACGGTGTTTGGCCGCGACGGACTTATCACCGCGTTGGAATGCTTATGGATCGCGCCGCACATTGCTAAAAGCGTTTTGCAATACCTGGCGGAGCAGCAGGCCACTGAAGAAATTCCCGAGCAGGACGCGGAACCGGGAAAAATTCTGCACGAAATGCGGCGCGGCGAAATGGCGGCGCTGAAAGAAGTTCCGTTCGGGCGCTATTACGGCAGCGTGGATTCGACGCCGCTGTTTATCATTCTGGCGGCGGGATATTTTCTGCGCACCGGAGATCGGGAGTTTCTGGCAAAAATCTGGCTGAATATACAGGCTGCGCTTCGCTGGATCGACAGATATGGAGATATGGACGGCGATGGATTCGTCGAATATGCGCGGCGGTCCAACACCGGATTGGTTCAGCAGGGTTGGAAAGATTCCAACGATTCGGTTTTTCACGCTGATGGGCAACTGGCCGAAGCACCCATCGCGTTGTGCGAAGTGCAAGCGTACACGTACGCAGCCAAGCGGGCCGCGGCGCATCTGGCCAAAGAGTTTGGCAAAAGCAGTTTTGCGGTGCAGCTCGACAGCGAGGCCGACCGGCTGCAGCAACGTTTTGAAAATGATTTCTGGTGCGAAGAGATCGGAATGTACGCCCTGGCTCTGGACGGCAAAAAACAGCAATGCAAGGTGCGCTCTTCCAATGCGGGGCAGACACTATTCAGCAAAATCAGTTCACGTGAGCATGCGGCTTCGCTTTGCAAAGAGTTAATGACCACGCATCTTTTTTCGGGATGGGGCGTGCGGACCATAGGCGCAGGAGAAGTGCGCTATAACCCGATGTCCTATCACAACGGATCGGTTTGGCCGCACGACAACGCGCTGATCGGACTGGGGCTGTCGATGTACGGTTTCCAGGATGCGGTAGCGTCTATCTTGAACGGATTGTACGAAGCCAGCCTGCACGTGGACCTGCACCGCCTGCCGGAATTGTTTTGCGGCTTCCACAAACGCTTGGATTCAAATGGGCCGACTTTGTATCCGGTGGCGTGCGCGCCGCAGGCGTGGGCCGCTGGCGCACCGTATCTTTTGTTGCAAGCGTCTTTGGGACTGAGCGTAAAAGCGCTGGAGCGCAAAGTTTGTTTCGCGAATCCGATTTTGCCGCCGACGATTGACGAAGTGAGAATTACCAATTTGCAGGTGGCCGGAGGCGAGTGCGACGTGCTAGTTCGCCGGTATTCCGGCGGCGTAGCATTGGACGTGCTGCGGAAAAAAGGCGCAATCGAAGTGATCAAAGCGCTTTAGGATAGACGGCTATTTCGTTTGGCCAGGAAAACGAAATGGGATGCCGTATGCCATATGAAGAAAACGCACAAGAATGCTCAGGAACTTTCTGACGGCGTCCCGATAGCATGCACGCTTTCGGACCCAGAATTTCGCAGACGTGAAGCCACGCTCCTTGCCCAGTTCAAATCCGCGGTAATCGCAACCGAGGAAGTTCCCGACGGGTACGCGTTCCGCATGCCCGGAGACGATAAGTGGGTTGCGTTAGTTGGCGAATTGATCGCCGCAGAGCGCGCCTGTTGCCCGTTTTTGACTTTTGAGCTCGCCGCCACGCCCAATATGGGTCCACTCATCCTTCGCATAACCGGCCCCGCCGGCACAAAAGATTTCCTGCGAACGACTTTCTGCAAATCCGAAGAATTTTCGTAACTCTCCGGACGAACAATTCCCAAGTTGGAAATTTAGCTCAGCTAACAACCCCCAGGGTAATCTCCCGGAGACAGAAACAATAGCTACAGCTGACTCAATGGCTTGCTGTGACCAAAAAAAACGCGGTAGCGATCAAACCCGCCACCGCGCAGTATGATTGCGAGATTCTTATTACGCCATTCTGCGACGAGCGATAAACATTACGCCTGCCATTCCGATACCGAGAAGCGGCAGAGTTGCCGGTTCCGGGACTGGCGAAGTGCCTGCAACGTCGCTGTAAAAAACGAAGTGAGTAGTACCCGTGGTTTCATCGTCTCCGTGGCCCATCGTTCCGGTGATATCCCAAGTGACCGGGGTGAAAGTACCTTCCGCGCCCTCTGTCACGTTGATATCGGCTGGGTGGTCAAACGGAGCAATGTTTTTTTCCGGATCACCCAGAACGGTAATAGTGCCGCCTGCGGTGATGTTGAGTTTGTCGCTGGAATCATGTGGCCCAGTGGCGCCTGGCTCTGCAACGTTCACCAGAATGGCGGAATCGTTGTCCACGTTCGGCAAGAATACATCGCTTACTTTGCAGACAGCCGAGCCCGGCTTCTCCGCAGTCTCAACGATGGTCACCGTGAAGGATCCGTCAGAGTTTGCCTGAGTGCTACAGCTTATGTCGTCAGCGAAGCTAAATGCCGGCATAAATAATCCAGCAACCACAATGGACCAGATCGCACGTTTAAAGGTAAGGGCTGATTTCATTTAGACCTCCCGGTCTAGCTACGAGCCGCATGTCCTACGCTCTCTGCATCAGGATTCCTGAAGGAGCATCGAGTAGAAAGGCAAGTGGGATGCCACGGCATCGGAAAATAAGTCATTGGTTATCAACAGCGGTTGTAGGACGCCCAGTCGTACGGGAACTCCATAGAACTTAATCGTCTTTTTCTTACCATGGGTGCCTATCTTGGGCGTTCAGTACGCCCGGTTTAAGGGTCTTCGCGATTAAACCGTTACAAAAATACCCTTCCAGCCGGTTCGCCCCGATGGGCCTATAAGTATTCAAGGTCAGTATTGACATCCGAGTTACGTCTGGGACATCCACAAAAGACGTAGTACAGTTTCGGCGTTTGCCGTGGGTAAAAATCTAACTCAGGGGGAAGCTATGGCGAGACGAACATTCCTGGCACAGCTTGCCGGTTTGCCTTTTCTGGCAATGGGCATGAAGGCGCCGGAAGCAAAAAAACCGCTAAAGATTATGATGAAAAGCGCGTGGGGGCCCGATGACCCTACGCGAGCCGCATTTCCATTCGCGCACGGACTGGTTCTAGCGGAAGCCGGGCACGAAGTGCAGATTTTTCTTCTGGCGGAGGCGACTTCATTGCTGCGGAAGTCCATGGTGAATGCGATTATGCCGGTGGGCTGGCCGCCGCTGAGCGAAACCCTCGATAAAGTTGTGGCCAAACATATTCCGGTATTTGCTTGAGGAGCCTGCTCCCGGGCCCGTGGGGTCACGGAAACAGACTTGAATCAGTGGGGCGCAAAATTTGGTAATCCGGCGATCTTCGTATCGCTCGTGGAATGGGCGGATCGAATTATCGTGGAGTGAAAGTTAGTCGGTTGCCGGCACAGAATTCTTACATGTACAAGAATTCTGGCCGGTAACCGGTGTTTCGGACATCCAAATGAAATCGCCTATCTAGCACCCGCTGGTCGGCTCCGGAGTTTGGCTCGCGCGTCAACGTGCGACGCCATCAATACTGGTCATCGCGGTCGTGGCGATAATACCGGTAGCGATACTCATCGCGGTCGTACCCGCGATCACGGTCGCCGTAATACTCGCCGTCGTAATCCCGCCGGTCGCGCCATTCGCGATCTCTCCACTGCTGCTTGCGATATTTCCGGCGCAAGTGTTCTTGCCGCTCGTAGGCTTCATGAAGTTCGTGCCGCCAGTGCCTGGCTTGCCGGCTGTCGTACCCGTAGTCCTCGACGGCTTCATGCAACTGCCAGTTGGCGCGCGCAATCCGCCGGTTGCAGTCGTCCCAATCATCGGCCTTCGCTCTGGGCGCGCCGGCAAAAAGCGCCAGCACCAGCAGCAGCACTCCGGGCAATAGCCTTGCGAACCAAAGTTTCGCACCCTGCATCTTCAGAGACATACAACCTCCTGGGGCGTTCCCTGGCCGGAGTCTGGGGTAGCGTCCTGAAAGATCAAACACAAATCGCGGCGGAGTGTCGCGCGGTTTCAGGAAGAAAATGAACGTGGGGAGACAATTTGTTTAGTGTCGTCATAGCCTCGGCTCTGGATGTTGCGCCACTCTCTAGCCCGTAACTGGCAATAACCACGGAATCCGCGGGAACTTTCTTCGTGGGATATATTTTTACCGCCACAACGGTTCACAAGGTGTCTTGACGACAGCTCAGTCGCAATCAAGCGCTTACAAATACCTATTTCTGCTGCCGTGGCTATGCACTTATTAAACAATCGGCTACCATCCCTTGCATGCGGGACCTGCGCACAACGCAAAGGGAGATAGTTTCATGCGCCAAATACTCGCCTGCCTTTTAGCTCTTTTTTTTCTGCCGGCGCCTGTATTTTCTCAGGACAACGGTGACGAATCCAAAATTATCGCGCTGGAAAATCTCTGGAATCAGATGCAACTGAAACGCGACGCTGACGCCATGGGAACAATTCTGGACGCCGACTTTGTACTGACTGACTATGACGGCGCGGTCCTCTCCAAGTCGCAATTTTTAGCTTCTCTTCGAGATCCGGCCGATCAAGTCACCGTCGAAGTCTCCGAGGGCATGAAGCTTCACCGCCATGGCGACACCGTGATCGTAACCGGCGCGACCCACGAAAAGGGCACCAACAAGGGAAAGCGCTACGAGCACCGCGGTCGTTTCACTGACACCTGGATCAAGAAAAATGGCCAGTGGAGTTGCGTTGCCAGCCATCTCGGCCTGCTCTCTAAGTAAGTTCTAACGCTTAGCCACAACGGGTAACCGGGCGACGATGTACCGTGATTGCAACTGGATGAGACAGAGAGATCAAAACGTTATGGACTCAAGAAAAAAAAGGAGGCGGGCCAGATCGTCCCCTTTCGGGGAAGAACCAGCCAATCTGACGGAGGGTGACTGGCTGGTCGTGTGTTGGCCTGCCTATGAAACCCCCGGCGCGACGAAAAAGTTTCAGGTACTTTGAAAAAAGTTAAGTAGAATCATTCGTGGAGCTGACTGGCGGTGGCCACCCCGGGATACCCGTGCGGCCATCGAGCGCCGACGATCTATCCACTGCCCACTACATGCCTCGCACCTCACAGCTTAGTCCCGAAAATCTATTGCGTTTTCTGCAGGTTAAAAGCGAACCGGCGTCTACGAACGATATTGTGCGCGGCTTGCACCTGGGAAAATCGGACCGCCGGCCGCTGTTCAAAATGCTGGCCAAGCTGAAAAAGCGCAACGCCATCGAAGAATTGCCCGGCGGGCGTTACCAGTTAGCTAAACGCAGGACCGGAAGAGATGGGGCGGAGGGTGAGGCGCAAGCGCAAACGCTGCAGCGACAACCGCGAAGGGATGGCTCGCGCGACAATTCACGAAATGATTTACGAGCCGTTGCCGGAAATGCTGCGCAGGGCGGCGGCCGGAACGCCGCTCCGGCCGTCGCCGCGCTGACACGCGACGAGCTCAAAGGGCGGCTGGTGCTGCACCACGATGGCTACGGGTTCGTGGTGCCGTCAACGCCGATGCCGCAGCTGGATGGCGACGTGTTCGTTCCGCGCGATGCCATCGAGGGCGCGATGCACGGCGATCAGGTGGTCGTAAAAATAAAGCCGACAGGCGGGTTTGTTACCGGGGCACGACGCGTGGAAGGACGCATCGTGCGGATCCTAGGACGCGCGCACCTGAGCGTTGTGGGATTGTTCCGCTACGGTTCGCGCGGAAATGTCGTCCTGCCATACGACACGCGCATTCAACATGAAGTGGAAATTCCCCCGGGCGATGAACTGACCGCCGCGCTGCGCGAAAAATTGGGATTGGCGGGCGCAAACGAGCCGGGGGCTCGAGGTAAAAGGTTGCCGCAACTTCCGGAACTGGATGGCGCGGTGGTGAATGTGGAGCTGACGCGCTATTCGCGGGGCGGCGCTCCCCCTACCGGGCGCGTGGTGGAAATACTTGGCCGCCCGGGCGACCTGGGTGTGGACACGGAAATAATTATTCGCAAGCATCATCTGCCCCACGCGTTTTCCGAAGCGGTGATTAACGAAGCGGAACGGCGGGCGGTGGCCGTGAGCGACGCTGATCGCCAAGGACGCGAGGACTTTCGCAATCTGCCGATCGTCACCATCGACGGAGAAACCGCGCGCGATTTCGACGATGCCGTGTACGTGGAGCGCCGCACGGATAGCGGCTGGAAGTTGCAAGTACACATTGCGGACGTTTCGCACTACGTGCGAACCGGCAGCGCGCTCGATCAGGAAGCACGGCTGCGCGGAACCTCCGTTTATTTTCCGGATCGCGCGGTGCCGATGCTGCCGGAAGCGCTGTCGAATGATGTGTGCTCGCTGAAACCGCGCGAAGACCGGCTGGTGATGAGCGCGCTGATGGAATTCGATGCCGCGGGAAATATGACCAGTGCGCGGATGACCTCCGGAGTGATTCGCTCCTCCGAGCGGATGACCTACACCAACGTGAACAAAGTGATCGAAGGCGATCCGGAAATGAGCGCGCGGTATGCCGCGCTTGCGGGACATTTCAAAAATATGAAGGAGCTGGCCCTGCTGCTGAATGCTCGACGCGGCGAACACGGCTCCATTGATTTCGATCTTCCCGAACAGGTGATTGAATTCGACGATCAGCAACGCATGGTGAATATCGGGCGCAGCGAACGGAATATCGCGCATCGGCTGATCGAAGAATTCATGCTGGCGGCCAACCGCGCGGTGGCGAGTTACCTGCTGCAGCGTGGAATCGAAGCGCTGCATCGCGTGCACGAAAAACCGGACGCGCGCAAAGTGCTGGAATTTGAAGAGCTGGCGCGCGCGTTTGGGTATTCGCTGGGCGTTGAAGATTTGCACCAGCGCGAAATTGCGGTGCGGCATGGGCGCGTGCCCGCACCGGCGAGATCGGGACGCGCGGATTCTTACGGGCACGGGCGAGAACGCGGGATGAAGGTCGCGCTGCCCGGCGCGGCGGAGGTGCGCATCACGCCGCAACATTATCAGCGGCTGATCCGCAAAGTGATCGGCAAACCGGAGGAGCGCATCGTGTCGTACCTGATGCTGCGTTCCCTGAAGCAGGCGCGTTACGAAGCGGATTCGCTGGGCCATTTCGCGCTGGGCTTCGATGAATACACGCATTTCACCTCGCCGATTCGGCGCTACCCGGATCTGATTGTGCATCGCGTGCTGAAATGGTCTTTGGAGCACGCAAATTGGAAGCCAGGAACGACGGTGGCCGCGGGTTCAACCAGCACAGCGCGAAGGGGCGAAGAGGCCGCGCTTTATTCGCATCATCAACTGGAAGAATTTGCCACCGAAAGTTCCGAAGCGGAACGGCGCGCCAGTGGCGCGGAACGCGAATTGATGGATTGGAAGACCGCGCAGTTCATGGAGCAGCATCTGGGCGAAGAATACGACGCCTTAATCATTTCCGTGCAGAAGTACGGTTGCTTCGTGGAGCTGTTTGACATTTTCGTGGAAGGATTGCTTCCCATCAACGCGCTGGAGGAAGCGGCGGG
>CAXMLS010000096.1:0-2563 GCA_964194235.1 uncultured bacterium
CGCAGGAAATTTCCTGCGACTTCATCGCCGGGTGCGACGGTTTTCATGGAGTGTGCCGCCCGTCGATTCCCAACGATGTGCTTACAACGTACGAGCGAAATTATCCGTTTGGTTGGCTGGGCATTCTTGCGCAGGCGCCGCCTTCATCGCATGAACTAATCTACGCGTATCACGAACGTGGCTTTGCGCTGCTGAGCATGCGATCGCCGGAAATCAGCCGTCTGTATCTGCAATGCGCGCCCGATGAAGATGTAGCAAACTGGCCCGACGGAAAAATCTGGGACGAACTTCATCAGCGTTTTGCCATGCCCGGATGGAAACTTACTGAAGGTCCGGTCCTGCAAAAAAGCGTAACCGGCATGCGCAGCTTCGTCGTTGAGCCGATGCAGCATGGCAGATTATTTCTGGCCGGAGATTCCGCGCATATCGTTCCGCCGACTGGTGCGAAGGGGATGAACCTGGCCATCGCGGATGTCCGAGTGCTCGCCAGCGGATTGCGGGAATTTTACGATTCCGGAAGCATGGGACTTCTGAATCGCTACTCTGAAATTTGTTTGCGCCGCGTCTGGAAAGTGCAGCGATTCTCGTGGTGGATGACTTCGTTGCTGCATCGCTCACCGTCTGCAAATCCCTTTGACGAACGACGCCAACTGGCGGAACTGGATTACGTCACCAGTTCCCGGGCCGCCGCGCAAACCCTGGCGGAAAATTACGTGGGCCTTCCGATGGATTTAAAGTAGTGGCGCCGGAATTCCTATTTCCATACGGAATCGAGTTGCCACATGGTCAGCGAAATAATTTTTCCACCCGTTCCTTTTTCAGCCGCACCTTTTTCATATAGTTCGATGCCATCGCTGCCCGGGTGCGGATAAATCCGTTCAGAAAGCACGCGCTCGCCATCGTTGGCGAAGACTTCCACGCTGGAGCGGTCCACGAAAACGTGCAATTTGATGGTCAGTTTTTTCTCAAGTGCGGCAGCGTGCCGGCCGGGAAAATCCTTGCTGAAGGACACTTCGCCGGAATGCTTGCGATCGATGAACAGTTCGCCGTGTGCGGAGTCGAAGCCAAGCACAGTTTCCTCATCCTTACCTTTGCGCAGGCGGAAACCAATTTCGCCGTCTTTTGCAGGCTGCAACTCGGATTCAAACTCGTAGGTTTGGCCAGTCAATCCGCTCGCGCGAATTTTCTCGGTTGCGTCGGCCACAGTGGTGTCTACCACACGGAGTTTTTCGTGCCGCAACCTTTTTAGCTCGGTGATGGGAGTCTGCACCAGCCGCAATCCATCGGCGTAGCGGTGCAGCTTCAGCGTGCGCGGGACGGATTGCGCTCCACGCCAGAGCTCGGTGGGCTCGGTATTGGCGTACTGCCAATTGCTGAACCATCCGATCCAGACGCGGCGGCCATCGCCGGCAGGCATATCGTTCCAGGTATTGGTGGCGTAAAAATCTTTGCCCCAATCGGCCCACAGCGCCGGCGCGTCGGGAACTTCGCTGGAGAATTTCGTGCCGTCAAACTGACCGACCAGATAGCGCACGCCGGTGCCGTCGGCTGGCGCGCCCGGATTGCGATTAATGATCAGCACCCACTTTTTTTCTTTTGTGCCGTCAACGGGAAGCTCCAGCAGATCGGGACATTCCCATTGCCCGGCGGTATCGCCGGCGGGACCAAACGTAGATCGTTTGGTCCATTGCTTGAGATCGGGCGAATCGAGGATAACGAGAGTTCGTTCGTCGGCGAGGACCGCAACCATTACCCATTTATGCCGCGGCGCGTACCAGAAAACATTCGGGTCGCGAAAGTCGGCGGCGTCCAAATCCGCTACAGGATTGCCGGAATAATTTGTCCAGGTTCGGCCGCGGTCATTGCTGAAAGCGAGGTGCTGTTTCTGCCGTTCTTTGTAGGCTGCGGTATAAATGGCGATGAGGCAGGAGTGGTCCTGCGGATCGGGATTTTTGCAAAGCCCGCTGGAGTTATTCCAATCCACGACCGCGCTTCCGGAGTACGCCATGTACTCGCCAGCGGCTTCATGCAGCGCGACGAGGAAATTCTGCCAATGCACCATATCGCGGCTGATGGCATGGCCCCAGCTCATGTGTCCCCAGACGTTTCCTTCGGGATTGAACTGGTAGAACAAATGGTATTCGCCTTTGTAAAAAACGGTTCCGTTCGGATCGTTCATGAAATTCTTTGGCGGGGTGAAGTGGTATTGCGGGCGCCACGGTTGATCGTAGGATTGGTCGTTCGGGGCGTCCTGCGCTGCCGAACGCGGCGAAAGTGCCGCTGTCAGAACAAGGAGCATGCAAAGCACCAGCAATTGTTTCTTCATAATTACAAGCCATCATAAACGAGTGAGCGCATCCGCTGAAACAATTCAATTTGCAGGGTCATGCTGTTCCGCCGTTGTTGCCGTCAAGGATTCACCACTTTGGTATTCCGCGGCAAGGACGGCGGAGGCTGGCGAGTGAGCGTGCGCGGTGGCGGGCTGCGGGGGATTGTGGAGCGGACAGTTTTTGCTATGCGGCATGGCGTGTACGACTCGCGCGTTGCGATCACGGCCGGCGAG
>CAXMLS010000097.1:0-1595 GCA_964194235.1 uncultured bacterium
ACGGCAAACGAAAACCGCACCGCCTCGAACCGGGCACCGGCCCTGCCCCGCGTCGGCCGCTCAGCTGATGCGTCCCAAAGACGGGCAGGGTTGAGGGGAGTATGGGGGAGGGGCGGCGGGTGGGGATAAGAAAAGGATTGATCGCCCTGTTCCCATGAAGCAGCTATGCTTCTTCCCATCGGCCGACCTAGGCCCGGATACGGATGCGGCGATGCTAACTCACTGGACGATCAAAAATTTCAAATCCATAGGCAATCAACTCACGCTGCCGCTATCACCGCTTACGATTCTTGTGGGCGCGAATAGTTCCGGAAAGAGTTCAATAATTCAAAGTCTGCTTCTTATCAAACAGACGCTGCAATACGCGACTGTCGACCGTCCAATTGCATTGAATGGGCCCCTCCTAAAGCTTGGCAATTTTAACGATGTGAAGAATGCACTCGTAGACGAAGATACTTTCTCCATCGGCTGGAAAATCAATACGCGGGCGACGGGGCCGCAGTTCGGAGTATTTTCACAAGTTACCGACTCCGATCATCTCATGTACCGCAGCGAGGTCTCGAAAATTGAGTGCCTAGCGACGTTCGGCGTGGATCGAGATCAATCATCGGAGCTTTCCTTGCTCCAACCGATTCTTGCAACGTGTGACTTCAGGGCCGAGTCGGCAACGGACGCAGAAACGCACGAAGCGAGGATCACCGTTGTGCGGTCTAGCTCGAGCAAGGAGTTGCCGCTCGATCAATCGACGAAAGCGACCAGCCTCGCTCCACCGGAATTAAATTACTCGATAACGGTGCTAGACGACGAGACGCGAGAAGCCTTGCTTGAAGACTACCCAGAGGGCACCGTAGCCGGAGCGGCTATCTGGCACTTATTTCCAATATATATTGGCGTGCGGTTTGACGCAACTTTGCGGAATGCAACGCGAATCGCGGAAGCATTGTGTACGCTACGCATACCGTATCGGCTCCGGCAAGAGCATGGCAATAGTTCTGTCCCTATTGGAGTAATAAGGATTTTAGAAAACTGGCTCGATGCAAATAGAGAGTATTTTGCGAAGCAGGAAGGGCTAATCGACGGGCTTAAGTCCGATCCACTTACTGTGTCTAATTAATCGAAAAGCTAAAAACGTGGCAACGGCCCGTCAGGATGCGCCACCGCAACAAGGTCATTGGGGACGTGGCGTTTACGCCCTTGCAGGAACTCCACCCGAAGATCGTAGCCGCGCTACTTCACTCAGCGAAACCAGACATCAAGACTAGGTTCGAAGCGCCTCGTATCATTTCGGATGCTGCCGATGTTAGCAGACGGCAATTTGAGTATTTCGTGCGGTATCTGGGTCCCTTGAGGGATGAGCCAAAGCCGCTTTATCCCCTCGAAGCTCTAGGCGATCCTACGGATGTTGGCTATCGGGGAGAGCACACGGCAGCTGTGCTCGACCTCAATCGAACGCGTTCGATCAGTTATATTCCGTCAAAAGCTCTTCTCGGGCAGCCGACAGTGTCAGAGTTGCTCGCTTCGCGCGTTTCAGCAAATGTTTCTGCGGCGGTAGTCGATTGGCTATCCTATATGGGGGCTGTCTCTTATACACATCT
>CAXMLS010000098.1:0-2828 GCA_964194235.1 uncultured bacterium
CCACGATTTCGGGAATTTTCGCGGCTGGCGAAGCAGCCGCTGGTTTGCATGGCGCGAATCGGCTGGGCGGGAATTCTCTTTCGGACTTGCTGGTGTTCGGACGGCGCGCGGGTCTGGCCGCGGCGGAACATGCCAAGGGCACCGCGAGTGGTTCGCTAGACAGCGCGCAAATTGAAAAAGCCGAACAGGAGTTGCTGGCGCCGTTTGCGAACACTGGCGAAAGTCCGTACGCGGTGCATCGTGATTTGCAGACCGTGATGCAAAGCCTGGTGGGAATTTATCGCACCAGGGAAGATCTGGAACGCGCGCAGACGGAGCTAGGAATGCTCAAGGCGCGAGCGGCCGCGGCCAGCGTGGAAGGTTCACGGATGTTCAATCCGGGCTGGCATCTTTCGCGCGATTTGAAAGCGATGCTGATTGTTTCCGACGCCGTGATGCAAAGCGCGCTGGCACGCACGGAAAGCCGCGGAGCGCACAGCCGCATCGACTACCCGAATCTTGACGCGGGGTGGGGACAGAAGCACAACATCATCGTGGAAGCGGGCGGAACGATGGTGCGGCGGGAATCTCCCATTCCGGAATTGCCCGGCGAGTTGCAGGAAATTTTGGCGCAGGAATAACGCCAC
Source organism: uncultured bacterium (assembly GCA_964194235.1). Lineage (GTDB taxonomy): Bacteria > Acidobacteriota > Terriglobia > Acidiferrales > UBA7541 > Acidiferrum. Next base: position 627 of record CAXMLS010000098.1, read on the forward strand.
TGAAATTTTAAGAAGTAACGAGCGCGACGAATCACAGAACGGAGACCATGATGGCGGAAACAGTCTTGCGCGTGTTTCGCGGGGATGCCAGCGGCGGCGCGACAGTCGATTACAACGTTCCGGTCGCGCCGGGCATGGTGGTGCTAGATGCGCTGCATTATATTCAGGGGCACCTCGCGCCGGACCTCGCGGTGCGCTGGAATTGCAAAGCGGGGAAGTGCGGCTCGTGCTCGGCGGAAGTGAATGGGCGGCCGCGTCTGACCTGCAAGACGCGTATGGACGACCTGCCGGCCGGCGATCCGATCACGGTGATGCCGATGAAAACGTTTCCGCGTATCAAAGATCTGGTGACGGACGTTTCCTGGAATTATCGCGTGAACCGCAAGATACCTCCGTTCCAGCCGCGACGCGGCGTCGATTGGAAAATTTCGCAGCTGGATGTGGACCGCGTGCAGGAATTTCGCAAATGCATTGAGTGCTTCCTGTGCCAGGACGTTTGCCACGTGCTTCGCGATCACGACAAGAAAGAACAATTTGGCGGGCCGCGTTTTTTCGTGCGCGTGGCTGGACTGGAGATGCATCCCCTCGACGGACTGGATCGCACGCGGTTGCTGAAGGATGAACTGGGCATCGGCTTGTGCAACATCACGAAATGCTGCACGGAAGTTTGTCCCGAAGAAATTCACATCACCGATAACGCCATTATCCCGCTGAAAGAGCGAGTGGTGGATGAATTTTACGATCCGTTGACGATGCTGTTTCGCAAGATTCGCGGCTCGAACAAAAAAAGCAACTAGGCTGGCGAACGGAAAAAGAATTGTCTTTTGATCGGCGGTGCACATTTAAGTCGTAGATGGAGCGGTTCCGGAGGTTTAAATGGATCCCCAACTGAAAACTATCTCCAAAGCGGGAATTGCGGAAGCTATCGCCAAGGTGGAGTTGTACCGGTATTTGAATGAGCCGGAAGAAGCGGAAAGCATCTGCCGCGACATTTTGTCCGTGGTGGCGGATCATCAACTCGCGCGACGCTTGCTGGGGCTGGCCATCACGGACCAATTCACGGGCTATGCCGGCGATCGGTACGCGGAAGCCGCGGAAATATTCGAGGGCCTGCGCGATCCGTATGAGCGGTCTTACTACACCGGACTGTTCCACGAGCGGCGCGCCAAAGTGCAATTGCGCGCCGGATACTCCGCGCACATCCTGTTGCCACTGATCGAAAATGCCATGAACTGTTTTGCGGAAGCGGAAAAAATTCGCCCGCCGGGGAACGATGACAGCATCCTGCGCTGGAATCGTTGCGTGCGGCTACTGCAAAGCCAGCCGGATTTTAAGGTGGAGCGCGACGCGACACGAATCGATGCGGAAGACAGCCCGCCGGTGAACGTGCGCGTTCGGCGGGCCAGCGACCACTGAGCGTTTAAATCCGTTTAGGCGGTAGCGGTAAGCTGCAAACGGTGGGCCAGCTTTTCGTGCTCGTCGCGAATTTCCTGCGGCAGGCGCGCGCCGAACTTCTCAAAAAACTGTTTGGTGTCTTCCAGTTCGGGCTGCCAATCCGTACGGTTTACGCGCAGCAGTTCGTCAACAGCTTCGGGCGCAATCTTCAATCCCTCAAGCGTCAATCCCCCCGGACCGGGAACGTAACCAATGGGAGTTTCCTGCGCGGAGCCGCGGCCTTCGACGCGTTCCAGAATCCATTTCAGCACGCGAACATTTTCCCCATAGCCCGGCCAGAGAAATTTCCCGTCAGCTCCGCGCCGGAACCAGTTCACATGGAAAATTTTTGGAGGATGCGGGATCCTCTTGCCCATTTCCAGCCAGTGCGCAAAGTAGTCGGCCATGTTGTAGCCGCAGAAGGGCAGCATGGCCATGGGGTCGCGGCGGGTGATGCCCACTTCACCGGTGGCCGCAGCGGTCGTTTCCGAGGCCATGGTGGCGCCGACAAAAGTTCCGTGTTGCCAGTCAAACGATTCATAGACCAGCGGCGCGATGTGCGCGCGACGTCCGCCAAAAATGAACGCGGAGATGGGCACGCCGTCCGGAGCTTCCCATTGCGGAGAAATGCTGGGCGATTGTTGCGCCGGGACGGTGTAGCGGGAATTCGGGTGCGCGGCTGGGCCAAGCGAGCTATCCCAGGGCTGGCCCTTCCAATTGATCAAGCCCGGTGGGGGAGGCCCGCCGATGCCTTCCCACCACGGCTCG
>CAXMLS010000099.1:0-3718 GCA_964194235.1 uncultured bacterium
AGATGTGTATAAGAGACAGGTCTGTGGATAGTCTTGCAATGGCAGCTGTGGCGTCAGAACGTTCTTGATTGTCTCCGGATCAACGTTTGTAGTTGTTGTCAAAACGTGGGCGGCGATGCGGCGAAAAGCTCTCCATCGGCGAGCGCTCAACCGGTCCAAGGTAGTCGATAGTTTTTGGGGGTCAGAAGTCGTGATCATAACGGCTGCATCGCGCACAGCGGAGATCAATGAATCCTTAACGTCGCCGTGACCTTCTATCTCAATCTGAGGTCGAAAAATCCAAGAGTAGTCTTCACCTTGAGTTTCACTTGGGCCTGGGCGAACATGGGCTCTTAGCGAAATTTCCAAAACATCGCAAAGGAATTCGAAGGCACGCTCAGGATTCGCTGTTACTAAAGGCTTCGTGATTATCTGTAAGCTTCGTTGATAATGCCAATCATCAAACTTTGCAACTGCGTCTCGTGGCATCTCTAGAGCGTCCTCACCCTCACCGATTCGCGTCATCGGTCTAGGATCAAGAGAAAGTTGTAAGAGAGCACGCGCGAGTTCAATGGCGGCTACGGACTGGCCCTCTTCGGCAAGGTGGACGATCAGTTCCGAGACTTTGTCGGGATACAAGACATATAAATACTTCTGCTCTCTGATCCATGCAGTTTCCTGAGCAGCCACTTCTGCTGCTGTCCCACCGGGCATTCGAAGAGCCGCTTCAATAAAATCCTGGTGAACGCGCTGATTGTCGGTTGGAGGCACGTTGACGATTACTTGCCTCACCGCATCTGGCGCGTCTCGCGCCACGCGGACTAGGTACTGCGATTCGGGCCACGCAGGGAAACTAATTGTGTCTTCTTGTCTTCGAGCGTTAGGAGGGTCTTTGAATCTACCGGCCTTCGAAAGCGGTTCAATCCAGTCGGGCGTTTTCAACCTCATGAAGAAATATTCATGGTTGGCGGCGCTCGTAGCCATCAAATCGAGACTTTTCTTTACGAGTTCCTCGGTTATCACTTGCTCTCACCTTTCTCGATGATGGCATCGACAGAGTCAAAATCAGCGAATGTTTTTGGATTCAATTTATTCTGAAGGACACCTTCGACGTGGGCTATCCTTTCCAAGAGCTCCTTTTCATCGGGTTCAAATTTGTGGTGCGCGACGTTAACAAAGAAGGTCTTGGTTTCCATCCACGACTCGACGTTGATCTTTTCCATTTCCGCTGGAAGTAAGCGATTAGGGCCATCAAGGGCGCGAAGAATTTTTGTAACTTCGTCGCGGCGGCTCGGCTGATGATTCGTTTTCCAGCCGAAAAACTCCGTCACTTTAGTCAGCCAACGCCGCATCGGGGGATCCACGGGTCCGTCCCAATTCGGCCCGTTCAACTTGGAATTTCTAACCGTGGAGTTAAATTCCGTTTCGAGTTCAGCTACCTTCTGGCCCAAACTCTCGTTTAGGGCGCGAACTGCCACATCAGCAATTTCCGACATCTTCTCCATCAATTCTCGCATTTGGTGGGCGGCCTTGCATAACCTCTCAGGGTCCGATTCGTTCTTCAGAGCGATTATGGCACCGAGGTACATTCGTGCAATTCGATCGCTGCGATCATGCAAGACAACAAACAGAGCCGATTGCTCGTTCGTCAAAGAGAATTTGGCTGCAATGACACGCGGATTTTCCATGTGTGAAGGCGCAATCTCGAATCTGCGATATTAGCTCAAATATTGGTCAAGTCTTGATTAACACGCCTACGGGGAAATGTGAATTGCGCTAACCGGTAAAGTGGAAATTATCGGGCTCAGGCCAGCGCACAGCCAATCGAGTCGGCCAAACCGTAACCGCAACTGGGCCTAGCCAGGGTGTATCACTTTTCCCCGCCCTATAAGCTAACCCTAACGCGCGTTGACAGTGCGCGGGGGGTCGTCAATACTTTGAGTCCATGATTGGCCAGTTGCGCGGACGGCTTGCGGAAAAACGACCGAACCAGGTGCTGGTGGACGTGGCTGGCGTGGGATATGTGGTGCTGGTGCCGTTGTCTACGTATGCCGCGCTGGGCGAACTGCACACCGAAACAACTCTTCTGATTCACACGCACGTGCGCGAAGACGCGTTATCGTTGTATGGCTTTGTTTCCTCGCGGGAAAAACATCTATTCGAGCTACTGCTTTCGGCTTCGGGTGTGGGACCAAGCCTGGCGCTGAAAATTTTGTCGGGGATGAGTGTCGATGAACTGGTGCCGGCCATACGCGGCAGCGATCTGGCGCGTTTGACGAAAATTCCCGGGGTGGGCAGAAAAACCGCCGAGCGCATGGTCGTGGAGTTGAAGGACAAACTGGAAACGGTGGTTGTTGAAACGGAAAGGCCGGCCGCAAGTTCGCCGGCTGGTGTGGACGCGGACGTGGTGTCGGCGCTCGTGAATCTCGGCTATGAAGCGCGCGTGGCGGAAAAAGCGGTGGAAGAAGCGCGGCGGGAATCGGGCATGGCGAATTTCGAGAAATTACTGCGCACGGCATTGCAAGCCTTGAGCCAGAGCAAAGGCCGCGCGGCAAGGACTTCCTAAATGCCGGACGGAACAGCGAAAAGCATGATGAAGAGCAAGCCAACGGAACGCATCGTGTCCCCGCAAGTGTTTGACGAAGACGCGCGTATTGAAGCCAGTGTGCGGCCGAAACGGCTGGATGAGTACATCGGACAGAAGCGCGTTAAAGAAAATATTCAGATCGCGATTGAGGCGGCGCGGAGTCGCGGCGAAGCGCTGGATCACGTATTGCTTTACGGGCCGCCGGGACTGGGCAAAACAACGCTGGCGCAAATCATCGCCGCCGAAATGCAGGTGCCGATCAAGACCAGCGCCGGACCGTTGCTGGAGCGTAAAGGCGATCTGACGGCGATTTTGACATCGCTGGAGACGAAGGAAGTGTTTTTTCTGGATGAGATTCACCGGTTGCAGCCGGCGGTGGAAGAAGTGCTGTATCCGGCGATGGAAGATTTTCGCGTGGACCTAATTATCGGACAGGGGCCCGGCGCGCGTATTCACCCATTTCCGCTGGGACATTTCACGCTGATTGGCGCAACGACTCGCGCAGGATTGATCACCGCGCCGTTGCGTTCGCGCTTTGGTATCGTGCACCGGCTGGATTTCTACGAGCCCGCGGATCTGCTGATTATCATTCGGCGCTCAGCGACGATTTTAAATATTGCGATGGATGAAGACGGCGCGGAAGAAATCGCGAGACGATGCCGAGGTACACCACGGATTGCCAATCGGCTGCTGCGGCGCGCGCGCGATTTCGCGGAAGTTCGCGCGGCGAGGCGCATCACGCAGGCGGTGGCGCAGGAAGCGTTGGCCATGCTGGGCGTGGACGAGCAAGGGCTCGATGAAGTGGACCGCAACCTGATGCTGGCACTGCTGGATAAATATGGCGGCGGGCCAGTGGGCGTGGGCACGCTGGCGGCGGCGTTGAGTGAAGAAGAAGATGCGATTGAAGAAATTTATGAACCTTATCTGATGCAGATAGGGATGATTGACCGCACGCCGCGCGGGCGGGTGGCGACGCCGCGGGCCTACGAATATTTTGGGCGTGAACTGCCGCGAAGGCAGCCTCGACTGTTCTGAGTTACTGAGACTATTCCGGCAAACTCCAGACCGAGGTACCTGCCTGCGGCAGGCAGGCTCCTGGAGTGTCGCTTAAATTTGAAAACTCCTGGCTCTGTTGACATCCTCAATAACTCA
>CAXMLS010000100.1:0-2970 GCA_964194235.1 uncultured bacterium
GATGTGTATAAGAGACAGGACATCACCAATGCTGCCGACGTCGGCAAAGGCACCTTTTTTAATTACTTCCCCAGCAAGGACCATATCCTTCTGGCTTTCGCCGAAATGCAGCTCGCCAAATTGCAATCCACTATCGAAAATCTACGCACCACCGGCGAGCCGCTTCCGCACTTCTTGCGAACGCTGGCCCTTCGTATGACCGAAGAGCCCGGCCGGAATCCAACCATCGTGCGCGCTCTGCTTCAGGCCAATCTGTCCAGCACCCCGGTGCGCGAAGTAATGCGCTGCAACCACGCGCGCGCCCATGAATTGTTGACGCAATTTGTGAAGATCGGCCAAGAACGCGGAGAAGTGCGCACCGATTTTCCCGCCGGAGAGATCGCCCATGTTTTTCGGCAAACTGTCTTTGGCACGCTGCTGATCTGGTCGCTCTATGAAGACGACTCGCTGGCCACCCGCATTCGCACTGCTTTCGACGTGCTCTGGCAGGGCTTGTCGCCTCGCACCGAATTTTCTTCTTCAGCCGTCGAGGAATCGCGATGAACCGTAGGTCGCTGCTAATTTTAATAATTTTACTGGCTGTGGTCGCTACCGGTGTCGTATTTGCCGGTTGGTTTCAACATGGCCGCGGCACTGCCTTGCAGGGATCGGGCACTGTCGAAGCCCGCGTCATCCGCGTCGGCTCGAAAATCGGCGGCCGCATCGACAAAGTTCTCGTCCGCGAAGGCGACATCGTTAAACCCGGCCAGGTTTTGCTTTCCTTCGACGACAACGAATTGCAGGCCGCTCTCGGCCAGTCTCGCGCAGGATTTCAGAAGATGCAGAGCGGTTCGCGCCCGGAAGACATTGCCGAGGCCCGCGCCGCAACCGCCCAGGCCAAAGCGGAATACGATCAGCGCAAAAACGGCTATCGCCGCGAAGATATTTCCGCCGCACAGGGGGATCTCGATCGCGCCACCGCGGAAGAAGTTCGCACCCACAATGATTTCGACCGCTACGACGCGTTAGCCAAGAAAGATTTGGTTTCGCGCCAGCAACGCGATGCCGCCGAAGCCAGCTGGAAAGTTGCCGCAGCTCAGCAGCGCAACGCACAACAAAAGCTCTCGCAATTCCAGAGCGGTTATCGCCCGGAAGAAATCGCTGCCGCCGAAGCGCGCTACCGCCAGGCGTTGGCAAATCAGCAAAAGCTGGAGCACGGCAGCCGCGCGGAAGATGTCGACCTGGCAAAGGCGGCATACACCTATGATCAGGCCCGCGCGCGCGAAGCCCAAGTTACTTCTCCCGCCGCCGCCATCGTTGAAATCCTCGACGTTCGCCCGGGCGATCTCGTCGCACCCAACATTCCCATTGCCACTCTCCTTGAGCGCGACCAGATCTACATCCGCATCTACATCCCGGAAACCGAGATCGGCCGCGTGCGCCTCGGCCAGCAAGCCGAAGTACGCGTAGACTCCTTCCCCAAAACTGTTTTCACTGGCGTAGTCGAACAAATTAATTCCCAGACCGAATTTCTTCCCCGCAATGTCCAGACCCGCAACGAGCGCGTACACGAAGTGATCGGCGTAAAAGTTCGCGTGAACGACACCACCGGCGGCATCCGCAGCGGCATGGCCGCGGACGTGAAATTGAATACCGGAAATTGACATGGCCTCCACTCACCAGCCTCCCCCGGGCGCCTCCATCTTCGCCGAACACCTGGTGCGTCGCTTCGGCGATTTCGTAGCCGTCAACGATGTGAGCTTCAACGTAGAGCGCGGCGAAATCTTTGGATTTCTGGGACCGAACGGCAGCGGAAAAACTACCGTCATCAAGATGCTCACCGGGCTCCTCCCGCTCAGTGGTGGCTCCGCGTGGGTCGAAGGCCTCGACGTACGTACCGACGCTGAAGCCGTGCGAGAACGCATCGGTTACATGTCGCAAAAGTTTAGTCTTTACGACGATCTCACCGTCGCTGAGAACCTCCAGTTCTACGGCCGCATTTATAGTCTCCCGCCTGCGCGCATGAAGCAGCGCATCGCGGAAATCGTCGAACTCAATGGTCTCGCGCCGTATATGGACCGCTTGGCTGCGCGGCTTTCCGGTGGCTGGAAGCAGCGCTTGGCGCTGGGCTGCGCCATGCTTCATGAACCCAAATTGTTATTTCTGGACGAGCCTACGGCAGGCATCGACCCCGTCGCGCGACGCCAGTTATGGGATTTGCTCTTTGAGCTTTCCGGCCACGGAATTACCTTCTTCGTCACGACGCACTACATGGACGAAGCGGAGCGCTGCAGTCACGTCGCGTACATCTATTATGGAAAAATTATCGCCGATGGCACACCTGCGGAGCTCAAGCAGATTCCCGACGTGCAGCCCGCCGGTACCCAGCGCGTGGAAATCACCACCCCGGAAGTAACCAAAGCATTGCGCGTCGCTCGCAAAATTTCCGGTATCCGCAACGCCACCATCTTTGGCGAATCCATTCACGCTTTGATCGAAGACCGCTACGACCTCGCCGGCCTGCGCGCGCAACTCCTCAAAAACGACATCACGGTCACCGACATTCGCCCGTTGACTCCCAGCCTCGAGGACGTCTTTGTAGAGCTCACCTATAAACGCCAGGCTCAACTGGAAGGCCAGGGCGCGCATGACTGATATTTTTCGCGGTTTCGGCGCCGTCTTCTATAAAGAAGTTCTGCACGTCCGCCGCGACTCCGCCACGTTGTTCTTTTCCCTGTTCATCCCGTTGATCCAGATGTTCGTGCTCGGCTACGGCATCGACACCAACGTTCGCCAGATCAACACCGTCGTCTTCAACGGCGACGGCAGGCGCGAAAGCCGCGAGCTCATCGACCGTCTGAGAAATTCCGACACTTTCCACATCAAGGATTACGTCACCAGCGACCGCGCACTCAATGACGAGATCATCGCCGGACGCGCTCGCGTCGGCATAAAAATCCCGGTGGACTATTCCTGTCTCTTATACACATC
>CAXMLS010000101.1:0-2442 GCA_964194235.1 uncultured bacterium
GGCAAAATATTCGGATAAGTCCTCAGCCATGCGCTTGGTCAACGTGGTAACCAGCACGCGCTCGTTGCGCTCCGCACGCACGCGAATTTCTTCCAGGAGATCGTCCACCTGGCCCTTGACGGGGCGAATTTCGACTTGTGGATCGACCAGGCCGGTTGGGCGAATCACCTGCTCGACAACAACTCCGCCGGATTTGGTGAGTTCATACGGCCCGGGCGTCGCAGAAACGTAGACAACCTGGTTGAGGCGGTGCTCGAACTCCTCGAAGGTGAGCGGACGATTGTCGAGCGCGGAGGGCATGCGAAATCCATAGTCGACCAGCGTTTGTTTGCGCGCACGATCGCCATTGAACATTCCGCGCACCTGGCCAACGGTCTGGTGCGATTCGTCGATGAACATCAGAAAATCCTGCGGAACGTAATCGAGCAGAGTTGGCGGAGCTTCGCCTGGTAAGCGGCCGCTCAGATGGCGCGAATAATTTTCGATGCCATGGCAATACCCGACGGTGCGCATCATCTCGATATCAAACATGGTGCGTTGCGTAACGCGCTGGGCTTCGACGAATTTCCCCTGCTTCTCCAGTTCTTTTTTCCACCACTCGAGCTCGGCGTAGATGCTTTGAATGGCGCGCTCTTTCTGATCCTGCGGCACGACGTAATGCGTTTTTGGATAGATCGATACTCGCGGGACATCTTCGTGACCCGCGCGGACTTCGCCGGTGAGCGGATCGATCTGGCGAATGGTCTCGATCTGCTGGCCCCACATTTCGATGCGATAACCCTGGTCCTGATAGGGAGGATAAATTTCGATCATGTCGCCGCGCACACGAAAAGTGCCGCGGCGCAAATCTTCGGAGCGCTCGTACTGGATATCCACAAGGCGATGCAACATCGCTTCGCGGGAAATTTGCTGGCCCTTTTCCAGCATGACAATCAGGCCGTAATAGGCTTCGGGAGAGCCGATGCCGTAAATGCAGGAGACGGAGGCAACGACAATTACATCGGTGCGTTCGAAAAGCGAACGCGTGGCGCTCATGCGGAGCTTGTCCAATTCATCGTTGATGGTGGCTTCTTTGTCGATGTAAATGTCCGCGGAGGGAACGTAGGCTTCAGGCTGATAAAAATCGTAGTAACTCACAAAATATTCGACGGCGTTCTCCGGAAAGAAGCCCTTGAACTCGTGATAAAGCTGCGCGGCAAGCGTTTTGTTGTGGGCCAGGACCAAAGCGGGACGGTTGGCCGCTTCGATCAGCTTGGCCATCGTAAACGTTTTGCCCGAACCGGTGACGCCGAGCAATACCTGCTCTTTGTCGCCGGCTTGCAGGCCGCTGTAAAGCTGCTCGATGGCTGCGGGCTGATCGCCGCGCGGCTGATAATTACTGTGCAATTTGAACTTCATCCGCCGGTCCTTGGCTTAGTTTGATGCGCATTTATTCGGATACGGTAGGTTCCTTGCGATTTGATCGCCGGGCTTGTTTCACGGCTTGAGCCAGCGGTGAGGTCCCTACTGTTCCGCCGGTGACTGCCGAAACCCCCATTATACGCGCCCACGAAAATATTTCAGTGCCAGGATTTATCGGGCAGGTGTGTCGACCAACAAAACTTCCGAGTGACTCTTGGCGGAGACGTTGTAATGCACCTGATTGGAGCCGTCGGCTTTCGCAACGATGAGGTCCATGAATTGACGGGCTTCTTCAGTGACACGCACGACCAGGCCGGTGCGCAGGGAAATATAAGAGATAGTCTCGTTGGTGCCGCTGGCGGTTCCCATGGTGCGTAAGCCTTGCGAGCTGAAATCGCCGGGAGTGGTGTCTTTGGGGGATGATTTTTGTTTCAATACGGCGTGAGTCAAAACGACTGCGCAGGTTTCGGGCGGTGAGTTTTTTTGTGCGGCCTCGGTGCCAGTCGGCAACTGTGTGGCCGCGCATGGTTCATCGCGAACATAGGTGCCCTGTTTGTCCCACTGCAGTCGAGTAATGGGAGAAGGCGACTGCTCCTCCTCGATGGACTTCCAACTCTGGCCACGCTTAACGCCGCCGATGGGAAAGATTCCCGCGATGGCGAATTGACGCATCCATTCCTGCCAGGCTTGGCGCTGTTCGGGGAAGAGGTCGGCGAGGCCGTTGACTGGCTCGACGTGGCCGTCAGGAAGAATGGTGAACTCCACAGATTTAGATTCTGGGATGCTTTCGTGGGTGTTCGGTTGCGGCTGTCCTTCAGCGGGATTTGACGAAGGTACTCCAGAGTCCAATTTCTGAAATTGCGAGCGAGCGTGGATGGCGGCGCGTGCACCCTGCGGGCGAACATCAAGGATTTCGATGTGCAAGAGCCATCGCGCGTCGGTCTGGGCATCGTCGGGTCCGGCGGGAGTAACCACACGGCTTTCGGTTTTAACGTTTTTTTCGGTGCGGTATTGAATTAGATCTGTCTCTTATACACATCT
>CAXMLS010000102.1:0-6771 GCA_964194235.1 uncultured bacterium
GCCCTACACCAGTCCGTCCGGGGCTGGCGGCTATTACGAGTACATATTTCAACCGGTTTTTGACAGCGATGGAAACGTCGAGGTGGTCGCCGGCTCGACGCGCGATATCACCGAACGCAAACGAGTTGAAGAAGAACTCAGGCAGAGCCATGAACGCTACCGCATTCTCGCCGAGTCGCTGGAAAATCAGGTGCGCGCCAGAACCATCGAAGTGGAAGGGCGAAATAAAGATGTGCTCACGCAGTCCGAGCAGCTGCGGGAATTATCCGTTCGACTGATGGAGACGCAGGACCGGGAAGGCCGGCGCATTGCGCGCGAGCTGCACGACAGCGCGGGCCAGCTGATCGCAGCGCTCTCGATGAACCTTGGAAGAATGCTGGCGGAACTGAAAACGAGCGATCCAAAGCTGGTCAAGCTTGCGGAAGAAACTCGTGGCTACGCGGAGGAACTGGGAAAGGAGATTCGCACTACGTCGTACCTGCTGCACCCGCCGATGCTTGACGAAATGGGAGTGCGCGCGGCGTTGGAATGGTACGTCGAAGGCTTGGAGCAACGGTCCGGTCTCGACGTGGAGTTGAATATCCACGATAAATTTGAACGACCGTCTCGCGAAATGGAGCTGACGATCTTTCGCGTGGTGCAGGAATGCGTCACCAATATCCACCGCCACTCCGGCAGCAAGTCGGCAAACATAAAGATAGCGCGCGAGGGCGCGAGCGTAGTGGTGGAAGTGCGCGACGCAGGACGCGGAATGAGACCGGATGACCTGGCTAAAATCCGAACGCGGGGCGCCGGTGTGGGTTTGCGCGGAATGAGTGAGCGCGTGCGCCAGTTCGCAGGCGATGTTCGCATCGAATCGCAAGTGGGGCGCGGCACCACCATTGTCGTCACGCTGCCGGAAAGCGACCGCAGACGCGTGAATTAATGGGACGCGGTGCGGCCGGCTAGCACGGCGGATGGTTGCGCGGATGCCTCGGCGCGCGCGCGTAGTTCGTTACCGATAATGGCGCGGCGGGCGCCGGACATTGGGGCGTCATCGCGCAGATGAACGCTGGTGCCATCCCATTCCACTCCAAGTTGCTTCCATTTTTCCGCAAGGTCGACGGTGACGGGGCGATCTTTAATCTGCTGATAAAGATCGCTTAACACGGTGACGCCGGTGGCGCGATCGCCGATCTGCAGCGCTTTGCTGAGTTCCCAATCGTAACGAATGTCTCCGCCGGCATCGAGAATGCCGCGGAGTGCGTCCTGCAGACCTTTTTTGTTCTGGGTCTGGCGGCGAATCTCAACGTCCGCGACAAAACAAAATAGTGCGCCGCCCCAATACGTGCGGCCCCACGTGTGCGTGTGGTCGAGGCCTTCGTCGCCGGATTGCGGCTGACCTTTCGGCAAATCGCGGATGAGGTCCGTCCACATTTGCTCTTCGTGCATATGATTCGCGCGGATGCGTGCGACGGGTTCCACATAGGTGGAGATGCCTTCTTCAATCCAGTGATGCTGGTCAGAGACGGATGGAAAAGCCAGGTGGATCATTTCGTGAGTCATCATCCAGTCGGACATCAATTCGGCGCGGGAAGTTGCGGTGCCCACGTGAATCTTGATCAAGCCGCCGCCCTTACCGAAGGTCATGCCATGCCGCACGCCGTGGCCGGAAAAAGGAATAACGCGAATCGCGAGATGCTGCACGGGATAGCGTCCGTAGTAGCCGGCGACACATTCCGCGGCCGCCTGCACCCAAGCCATGATGTCGGATTCGGAGAGAGAGTTTTTATCGGATTCAATGGTTACGTCGATGCGTGAACCGCTGACGATAAGAGTGGAGGTCATTTCGGCCGCCCGGGGACCGGAGGAACAACTGCTCAACAAGAACGATAAAAGCACGGTTGCGACTTGAAGCAGTGAGAATACTTTTTCAAGCATGGGCAACCTAAAGACGTTTTGGTAACAGATCCGGTAAAAACCCAATTACCAGGCCAGGGGCGGCTTTTTTTCGCCTGCCGGGAGCCAACGGTTCAGCAAGGAATCCACGGCGAATTTTCCCGGACCGAAAAACAAGACGATGAGCGAGGCGACGAGAAAGGTGTAGGGAGCGGCGGCATAAAATTTATCGGGATCGGAAAAAATGGATGAGAGCGCTTCGCGGTCGGCGGTGATGTAGGCAACGATTAAATTAATGGTGAGGGCCAGAGCAGTGAGACGCGAGAGCAACCCAATCGCGAGAAAAATTCCGCCAAAGAATTCCAGGCAGGAGATGGCGACGGCGGTTTGCGCAGGCATGGGCAAGCCCAAGCTGGTAAAAAACTCGGTGACTTTCTCGAGATGATGCAATTTTCCCCAGCCGCTCTCGATAAGCTGCCAGCCCCAATAAAGTCTGACGAAAAGAAGAAATGGCGATTGGCCGAACGCCACGTAGTAGAAAAATGAGTTGTAAAGTTTTTTGAGGCGAAGAAGCAAATCCATGGTGAGTTAGACCCGCTTTCTCTTCGAGCGTTGCCCCGGAGGTGCAATTTTTTCGGTGGCGCGGCAGAACCAACCTAACGCGGCCCAATTGTGAAACCAGCGCTGCACAATTGCAGGGCGTTCTTCCGACGCGATTTCACTGGGGCGAAAAGCGAGATCGATGGATTTGTGGAGCGTTCTTCCCTGCTTTAGCTCGTTAAGCACGTTGAATTCTTCGGGCTCGAGGCGCCGGAAATAAACGCTGTTGTCGATGCGGTGAACGGCGAGATGGATGGCGGCGGGTTTTAGTTTGGCCACAGCGTGAACGCGTTTGCGCTTGCGGCGTTCGTGGAACGCATTGCTGGCAAAATCGGTGTCTTCGTCGGTTTTTTTCACGTCGAGCAAAAGATCGTCCACGGGATAACGCAGGCTGAGCAACTGAATATAGGGCTGCAGGCGGAGGCGGAGATTCGGTCCGGCGCTCCCGGCGAGATCTTCCGGGCGAAGAGCGGGCTCAGCTTTTCCGTCGAAGGCTTCGATATCGGCCCATTCGAGTTTTACGATGTCGATAGCCAGTGCCTGCTTTTTCCCTGCCCAACGCGGATTTTTGTGCAGCCAGGACTCCAGTTGCGAGCCGAGATTGCGAAGAGTGAACGAGCGCGAAGGACAATCGGTGATGTAGGCCTTGCTCATGGCTTCGAAACGGGTGGCACCCAGGACGGAGCGCAAGCCGGGAAAATCCTCGACCATGCTGGACAGCAGACGGAACCAATACTGGCGATTGTAAATCTCGAGACGCTCGAAAGAGGTGAGGCGATCGTTCGGTTTGATAAAGCGCGACGCGTACACGCGCATCGGCTGGCCGTCGGGCGCAACACGCTGCATGCGTTCGCTGAAGGTGAGCGGCTGCATTACCGCGCGGGCCATGGTGCGCTGGAGCTCGAGAAGTTTCATACGGCGGTGGCGAGCGCCGTGGCGGCGAGAAAGCGATTGGCCTTGAGAGCTTCGTCGTGAACTTCCTTGAAACTCGGAATGCTGTCATCCCACTCCAGCAGCGTGGCGGTGTGGCCGGCGCGCTGAATGGCGCGTTCGTAAAGTTTCCAGACCGGATCGATGACGGGATGGTCGTGGGTATCGAGAATGTATTTGCGGAATTTCGAGTGGCCGGCGATGTGAATCTGCGCTACACGCTCGGCCGGAACGCTGTTCACGTAGGCGAACGGATCGAAAGTGTGATTCTGGGAGGAAACGTAAATATTATTTACGTCCAGAAGAATGCCGCAATCGGCGCGCTCGACGACTTCATTGAGGAATTCCCACTCGGTCATTTCGGAGACGTGATATTCCGCGTAGCTGCTGACGTTTTCCACGGCGATGGGAACTTCCAGGTAATCGCGCACGTCGCGAACTTTCTGCGCGGTAATTTTTGCAGCTTCAAAAGTGTAGGGCATGGGGAGAAGGTCGTGAGTATAGCGGCCATCGACGCTGCCCCAACAAAGATGATCGGAAAGCCAAGGAGTCTTGGTGCGCTTGACGAGTTCCTTGAGACGGCGGAGATGTTCGCGATTGGGTTTTTCCGCGGAACCGAAATACATGGAAACGCCGTGCTGGACAACTTTATATTGCTCGAGAATCTGATCGAGGATCTGCATGGGGCGTCCGCCATCGATCATAAAATTCTCGGAAATGATCTCAAACCAGTCGACAACCGGCTTACGGGAAAGAATGTGCTCGTAATGCGGCGCGCGCAGGCCGATGCCGATGCCATACTCGGTAAAATTATTGAAGCGGTTGGTGCCCATGAGGTCTCCGAACGGAAAGCGGACAAAGGGCCGGAGCATGACCGGCCCTCTATCGCGCGGAAAAAGTGGGTGCTATTTTACTCCGGCATCTTGGAGCCGTCGGTGGCGCAACCGCCCTTACCCTTGCAGGAGTTCTTGCCCTTGCAGCCGTTGTCGCTGGACTTGCAGCCGCCCTTACCCTTGCAGGAGTTTTGGCCCTTACAAGCGTGTTTTTCTTTGACCTTCTTGTCGGCGGCCTTGTCTTTCGTCTCGTCCTGGGCGGTTACAGCGGACTTTAGCCCAGGCAACAGATTGGACGCCTGAATGCTAGCGCCGGTGCCTGCGAGCAAGCCCGCGACAGCCGCGCCAGTGATGAGAAACTTATTTGACTTTTTCATATCCTGAAGAACCCCCATCGATTTGAATTTAACTGCAGCCCTCAGGCAAAGGATCTGCCATGAAGATTGTGGAGCCGAGTGGTGGAGCATGGTGCTGTTGCACACTGCGGCCGAAGATCGGTGACTGCGCTGGGCGGCGCAAGTGCGCCAGGTGGTGAGTCGAAACTCCCAAATACGTTACGCTGAAGCGGGGAGCGATACCACAGAAACTTTCATGCAATGGATTTGAAGCATGAATGCAAGGAATGGTTGGAGAGGTGGCCGAAGATAAGAGTGGCTGGATGAAGATTGACCGGGGCGCGAAGAGTGGTTTCGTGGAGATGAAGCTTAACTGCTGCATTTCACTCATAGAACGGTGGCACGGGGACAGGTTCCGGTTCGAAAGCCCCGGTACATGCTGTCCTGGATGTTATACGGCGAGCGGACAAATTCGGATTTGATTCGGAGACCGGGGAGGCCCGAAGACTGTTGTACCAGGGATGGGCGCTGACCGGGGTGGCAGGCGGAGTTCGGGCGCGGTGCGGAGGTACCTGGAGGGTGTGACTGCACAAGTCTATTCGACGGCGCAGCGGTCCATCGGATAGTCTCTCCCTCGGACCCAAGGTGGGTTTAGCGGGCAGGTACGGTTGGTTGGTGATTGCCAGCCGGATGGTCAGGCGGGGGATATCGTCAGGATTGAGGAGTGTTCATGAGCAGGCAGGTTAAAAATGCGTGGCGTTTGGCAGGCGTAGTCGTCGTGGGCGGACTGCTGCTGGCGGGCGGCTCGTTTGCGGGGCCGGTGCGCACGCAAGCGGGCATGGTGAAGGGCACGGCCAGCGGAGATGGAAAGATTGAGATTTTTAAGGGCGTGCCATTTGCGGCACCTCCGATTGGCACGCTGCGATGGAAAGAAGCGCAGCCGGTGCGGCATTGGAAAGGGACCCGCAATGCAACGGCGTTTGGGCCGCGCTGCATGCAGGGGGCTATTTACAGCGACATGGTGTTTCGCGATGCGGGGCCCAGCGAAGATTGTCTGTACCTGAATGTGTGGGCGCCGAAGATTTCGAGCGGCGCGAAGCTCCCGGTGATGGTGTGGATTTACGGCGGCGGGTTTCAAGCGGGAGCTACTTCGGAGCCGCGACAGGATGGAGAGCAACTTGCGCGCCTGGGCGTGGTGGTTGTGAGCATGAATTACCGGCTGGGAATTTTTGGGCTATTCGCGCATCCGGAGTTGACCAAGGAGTCGCCGCATCATGCATCTGGAAATTATGGCTTGCTGGACCAGGCGGCGTCGCTGAAGTGGGTGCGCGAAAATATTGCGGCGTTTGGCGGAGATGCAAACAATGTAACGATTTTTGGAGAATCGGCGGGATCGTTTTCAGTGAGCGCGTTGATGGCTTCGCCGGTTGCGAAGGATTTAATTCACACGGCGATCGGGGAGAGTGGGGCGTTTTTTGGGCGAACGCTGCGAGCGAAGGGACTGGGGGAAACGGAAAAAGAGGGCGCGAAATTCGCGGAATCGGTGGGCGCGAATTCGCTGAAGGCGTTGCGGGCGATGGATGCGGAGCAACTTCTTTCGGCCGCGCTGAGCGGGAAGAACAAAATCACCTTTGAACCCAATATCGATGGCTATTTCCTGCCGAAAAGCACCGAGGAGATTTATGCGGCGGGCGAACAGGCGCATGTGCCGCTGATGGCGGGGTGGAACCGGGATGAATCGAGTTATCGCGAACTGTTCGGGAAGGATCAACCGAGCAGAGAAAATTACGAAACCAAGATGAAACAATTTTTTGGAGATGCGGCTGCGGAGGCTTTGAAGATTTTCCCAGCGACCACTGATGAAGAGATGAAGCAGTCGGCGGGATTACTGAGCGGCGCGGAATTTATCGCCTACGGAACATGGAAATGGATGGAGATGCAACGCAAGACGGGGGATGCAGCTATTTTCCGTTATGAGTTCGATCAGGCTCCGCCGCGCGCGGGAGAGGGGTCGCCAAATGACGAGGAGGCTCCGGCGTATCATTCGGCGGAGATTGAATTTGTTTTCGGCACGCTGGATGCGAAGAACCTTACTTGGCGCGAGGAAGATTACAAGGTATCCAAACAGATGGGTGCGTACTGGACAAATTTTGCCAAGACGGGAAATCCGAATGGTGTGGGAGCGGCGGATTGGC
>CAXMLS010000103.1:0-4725 GCA_964194235.1 uncultured bacterium
TTATTCTTAGTGAGAATTCCGGGCTAGCGGTGGCCGCCCTGCGAACCCTGCTTGCGGTCGAAGCTTCCTGCTCAATCGCTAAGCGCCAAGATTTGCCCTCCTCCCACCGTGTGTTAGCATCCTCTGTACTCGTCGCGCCGCCCATAACCGATGGATTTTTCTCTCAACGATCACCAAAAGCTCATCCGCGACACTGTTCGCCAATTTATGGAGGCGGAGGTCCGTCCCGCGGTGAAGCAGCGTGACCGCGAAGCACGTTTTCCAGCCGATGAAATCAGCAAGCTCGCTCTTCTGGGTTGTTGCGGCATGATGGTCCCGGAAGAATGGGGAGGCCCCGGGCTGGACACCATTTCCTACGTTCTGATGCTCGAGGAAGTCGCCCGCATCGATGCCGCCATGGCCACTTCGCTTAGCGTTACCAATTCCGCCGTCCAGCTTCCGCTATTGCAATTCGGTACTGAAGCGCAAAAGAAAAAATATCTCCGCCCACTGGCCACCGGCGAAATTCTCGGCGCCTTCTGCCTCACCGAAGCGCAAGCTGGTTCTGACGCCGCTGCCATTCAGGCGCAGGCCGTGCGTGCGGGCGACGGCTACAAACTGCAAGGCGCCAAAACCTGGGTCACCAATGGCAGCGTCGCGGGCGTGTTCATCGTCTTCGCGAAAAACGATCCCGCCGCGGCCGGGAAGGGCATCACCGCATTTCTGGTTGAGCCCGATTTCCCCGGCTTCCGCATTGGCCGACACGAAGAAAAAATGGGCCAGCGTTCCTCGCCCTCTGTCGAAATCCTCCTGAACGATTGTTTAGTCCCCGCGGAAAATCGCCTCGGCGAAGAAGGCCAGGGCCTGAAGATCGCCCTCAGCGCGCTCGACGGCGGCCGCATCGGCATTGCCGCGCTTTCTGTTGGCCTGGCACAAGGCGCGCTCGAAGAAACCATCAAGTACGCCAAGCATCGCCGCGCCTTCGGCAAAAATATAGCTGACTTTCAAGCCGTCCAGTGGATGATTGCCGATATGCAGACAGAAATCGAAGCGGCCCGCGCCCTGCTTTACCACGCCGCGTGGCTCAAGGACACCAATCCCACGCGTATCGGCACCGCCGCCTCCCGCGCCAAGCTGTACGCCAGCGAAATGGCCAATCGCGTCGCCGCCAAAGCCGTGCAGGTCCATGGCAGCGTCGGCTATTCGCGCGAGACCGACGTCGAACGCATGTACCGCGATGCGCGCGTGCTCACCATTTATGAAGGCACCAGCGAGATTCAGCGCATCATCATCGCGCGCGAACTTCTGCACCACGCAGGCGCGAAACAATGAATACGCTTACTTTTGTTAATAACTTCGTCGAGCTGCGTGGCTCCGGAGGGTTGAAGGGAATTAGAAAAGTGCAAACCGTGGCGCAAGAAAACCATCACACTGGGCGCCCCAAACTTTCGCACCTGAGTGTCTAACATGCACTTGGGTGCCCCCCCCGCTGTAGTTGCGTGTGGGGGTTTTGGGTAACTAGGACGAACCGAACCGCCGCTCACAAGGATACACAGTGGAAAGCGTTAAAAAAACCAAACGCGTCGTCAGCGGCATGCGTCCCACCGGGCGCCTGCACATCGGCCACTATTTTGGCGCCCTGCAAAACTGGGTGCGCCTGCAGAACGATCCCGCCTACGATTGTTTCTACTTCATCGCCGACTGGCACGCGCTGACCAGCGATTACGCCGATGCCAGCGCCGTCGCGCAGAACACCATCGAAATCACCACGGATTATCTCGCTACAGGACTCGATCCCGAGCAATCCGTAATTTTTCAGCAATCGCAAGTGCGCGAACACGCCGAGCTGCATCTATTGCTATCCATGGTCACGCCTCTCGGCTGGCTCGAACGTGTCCCCACCTACAAAGAAGCCCTCGAAAACATAAAAGACAAGGACCTGCACACCTACGGATTCCTCGGCTACCCGTGTCTACAAACCGCCGACATCGTAATCTACAGCGAAGCCGACACAGAACTCTTCGTTCCCGTCGGCGAAGACCAGGTCTCCCACGTCGAACTCAGCCGCGAAATCGTCCGTCGATTCGGACTTTTCTATGGATTTTCTGTCGCCTCCACATTCTGGGATGACGACGCGATCCCCCGTCGGGTCTCCAGATTATTGGGTTTCCAGCCGTGGGAGCGAGAGCGAAGAACGGAGTTCCTAACTGAAATACGTAGTTTGGCTCTTGAAGGGGGAATCAACAACCTCCATGAGAAATTGGGGGAGGTCGCGAATTATTTTCCATATAATCCGCCGCTGGTCGAACCTCAGGTAATGCTCACCCTAACGCCCCGCATTCCCGGCCTCGATGGCCGCAAAATGTCCAAGAGCTACGGCAACGCCATCACCCTTAGCGAATCCGACGCCGACATCCGCGCCAAAACCAAAGTGATGGTTACCGACCCCGCCCGCAAACGCCGCGCCGATCCCGGCAATCCCGACGTGTGTCCAGTCTACGACTGGCATAAACTGTTTTCGCCGCCGCCTACGCTGGAATGGTCCGCGAACGGTTGCCGCACCGCTGGCATCGGCTGCATCGAGTGCAAAAGCGCCATGGCCGACAATTTAATTAAATGGATTGCGCCAATTCGCCAGCGTCGTATCGAACTGGAAAAAGATCCTGCGAAAGTTTTGCAGGTCCTGGATCGCGGCTCCGATCGCGCACGCGAAGTCGCTCAGAAAACCATGGCACGCGCCCGGGAAGCAGTGTTCGGCTGGGACGCCAAGAGAAAAGAAGTGGCAGCCACTAAGCCGTAGCAACAGGAAGAATGGCTGTCAGATCGACGATGGGCAGCAACAACCGTAGCGAGGTATAACCAACAGCATGGCATCGCCTTACAAAATTAATATCCCGATGTATGAAGGTCCTCTCGACCTGCTCCTTGACCTCATCAAGAAGCATGAAATGAATATTCACGACATTCAGATTTCCACCATCACCTCGCAATATCTCGATTATCTCCACAAGCTCGAGGAACTCGACGTAAACGTGTCCGCTGAATTCGTGTACATGGCCGCCACGCTAATTCTCATCAAATCGAAAATGCTTCTCCCGCCCGATCCCTTGGCAGGCACCGAAGCGGAAGCCGGCGATCCTCGCGCTGAACTCGTCCAGCGCCTCGTGGAACACGAAAAATTTAAAAACGCCGCGCAGCTTCTATACCAGAAGCAGCAAATCGAAGAGAACGTCTGGTCCAAGCCGGACAAATCGCTATACAACGACGAAAGCACCGAGGGCGATCTGGTCGTTTCGCTCGTCGATCTGGTCAAAGTTTTTCAGCAGGTGCTCGAGCGCCGCAAAGAGGTTTCCCGCATCGAGCTGCGCCACGAAGAATTCACCGTCGCGCAGATGATCGCGCAGTTGCGCGCGCAGATTCTTGCCAGCGACACGAATACGCTGGGCCTGATTCAATTCTTCGAAGCTTGCCCATCGCGGCACGCCATGATTGTCGCATTTCTCGCCGTCCTCGAAATGGTCAAGCTCCAGGCCGTTGCCCTCGTGCAGGAAAAACAGTTTGGAGAAATCATGCTGCGCAAGCATAAGATGTTTGACGTGGTCTTTGATGAACACGGCGGCATTCGCGAAATCGATGAGCAATACCGATAGCCTTGCAAAGGGAAACAACTCGATCAGTTACCAGAATGGATCACAAAAACTAGATGACCAACGAAGAAAGAAAAGCCGCGCTCGAAGCCATCATCTACGCCGCCGATGAGCCCGCCACCATCGAGCAGCTCTCCGTCGCGCTCGGTGACGAAAAACTTGCGGTGCAATCCTCGCTGGACGAACTCGTCGCGAGTTACGCGGATGACGGACACGGTATTGAAATTCGGGAAGTCGCCGGCGGTTTCAAGCTGTACACCAAGCCGCAGCAACACGACGTCGTTCGCCGCTTCATCAAGAGTTTGCGCCCTCCGCTGCGCCTGACGATGCCCGCGCTCGAAACCCTCGCCGTAATTTCTTACAAGCAGCCTGTCACCGGCCCCGAAATCGGTGAAATTCGCGGCGTAAATACCAGCGGCGTGCTCAAGACCCTTCTCGACAAGCGCCTGATCACCACCGCTGGCCGCAAACAAGTCATCGGCCGCCCGATTTTGTATCGCACCTCTAAAGAATTTCTGATGCGCTTCGGTTTGAGCGACCTACAGGAATTGCCTAGCCTGAAAGAATTCGAAGCCCTGGCCCGCGAAGCTCTCGGCTCCGATGAAGGCGTGGCGCCCTCGGAAGAATTGCCGGACGAATTGTCCACCGACGTGGTCGATGAAGTCCTGGATATCCCGGAACCATCGAACGCTTTTTCTTCCGGCGAAGCATCTAATAATCGTGCGCAGGATCACCTTCCTCGCAAAAATCAATTTGCAGAGAATTCGCACGGAGACCACATGGCCACCGATAAACTTCCAGGAAACAAGCCAGCCAGTGAAGACCTGCAGGAAGAAGTAGACGCTACCAACGAAGGCATGCCCGCCGGCGAAACCGACGCCGATCCAAAAGATCCCAAAGCGATCCAGTCCCCGGAAGCCTTCGACGCCGAAAAAGAAAAACAGAAAAACACTTCCGCAGCCGGGAAGAGCGAACCGGAATCAAAACACGCCACCGCCGGCGAATAGCCGCCGCGCCTTCCAAAGCGGGTCGATCCGTTTTCTCCTCCCATTTGGCCCATCGCTAGAAGCGTGTCATCCCGACCGGAGCGGGCCGACGC
>CAXMLS010000104.1:0-3779 GCA_964194235.1 uncultured bacterium
GATGTGTATAAGAGACAGCGCTAGCACGGTGCGGAAGGACGCGCAACAGCAAATCAGGAGGCCCGAAGACGCAATATCAATACCGCCCCGATGGCAAAGAGGACGGCGGAAACAGTAAACGCGGTTTGCACGTTAACGGTGCTCCACAAAAACCCGATCACAATACTCGATATGAAGTCGCCACCGGCATTAACCGCCGCTAACGTTCCGAAAGCCATGCCATGCTGCTCTTTCGGAACGATCTCGGCGGCCAGCGAGTCTTCCAGTGCTTCTTCGGTTCCGATGTAAAGTCCCGCAAGAACAAAGATGACCGTCAATAACCACATCGACTGCGTCGCCAGACACAGCAAAACCGCAGTCACTGTCGCGAGTCCGTAGCCCGCGGCAAGGACGAACTTGCGGTGTCGCACATGATCGCTCAGCCAGCCACTCAAATACGCCGAGCCGGCATAAAACACATTGTGAATCGTGTACAAACCCACGGCGATGCTCGCCGCACGCGCCGCGCCGTGAACGGGTGTCAACATCCGCGACGCGTACATGATTAACAGCGTGTGGGAAAAATCGCCTGCACCAAAAACACCGACACCAAGCAACAATCTACGGAAGGGAACTGGTAGAGCGCGAACTCCACTTAGAAATGAGTGCCACGGCTTCCCCTTGAACGGCTGTTCCCGGACCAGCAGCCAGAAAATCACGGCGGCCAATAATCCCGGCAACAGCGTCCACAAAAATACTTTTCGATACGAGTGGCGCGTTACTTCGAGCAGCCAAAGCGCCGTTAGCGGGCCAACGATGGCTCCTACCGTATCCATCAGGCGTTCCAGTCCAAACGCCCGTCCATACGCGCCGGGAGGAACGTCGGCCGCCAGCAGCGCTTTTTTCGCCGGCGAACGAATCCCTCGGCCCAGCCACGCGGCAGCGCGTCCGAAAAGCACATGATAAGCGTGCGTCGCAAATGCGAACGAAGCTGTGGCCAACGCAGTAAACGCGTAGCCCATCACCGCCAGCGGTTTGCGCTGCTTCAATCGATCTGTGTAGAAGCCCGAAGCTAATTTCGAGAAGCTCGACAGACCATCGGCGACGCCCTCGATGACTCCGAGCCACGCTGGCCCCGCGCCAATCGCCGCCAAAAATGCGGGCAGCACCGCCGTAGCAGTCTCATGACTCCAATCGCTGAACAGGCTCGTTAATCCGACACCTAGAACAGTGCGATTCAGCCACGAACTGGATTTTATTTCTTCAGGCATTTTTAGGTTGAGGTAGGCAAATTGCGAACTGCCATCTTAAGGGATGTGAGCGGCGACTGCAATTTATGGCGGTACAAATTACCGTTCTGTGCGTCTATCGTTTTCTGGGAAGCTATCGCTTTGCCGCGCGATACAAGATGACGCGCACTTTTTCCAGGGTAATCAACCCACCATCCACCATCTCATCCAGGCGTGGCAATATCTGTTCGATTCGTTCGGACGATTCGATCACCTCGAGAATCATCGGCAAATCCTGCGACATCCTCAGCAGTTTGTCCGTGTGATATACGCTGGACCCGCCGAACCCTCCGACGCCGCGAAGCACCGTCGCGCCCGAGAATCCCCCTTTGCGCAACATCTCAACGATAGCTTCGTGCAGCGATCTTCCGTGCCATTTGTCCGATTCGCCGATGTGAATGCGCATCAGCGTGCGTTCGCCTTCAAACTTTTCGTGCGTCATCGCGAACCTCTCGATTTTCTGCGTTAAAATTTATTGGCAAGTCGTATTCCCGCAACCGACAGAAATAGCCCGGCCACCACGCTGGCACCGACATAAATCGATGCCCGCGTCCATTCCCCTTCTTCCAGCATCTTCGCTGTTTCCCAGCCAAATGTAGAGAACGTGGTGTACCCCCCAAAGAAACCTACCGCGATAGCCATCCGCCAATCTGGGGACATCACCAGGTGATTCAAAGTGAATTGTGCTATCAACGCCAGGCAAAAACATCCCGTCAGATTCACTACCAATGTTCCATAGGGAAATGTGCCGCCCGCTCGAATCTGCACCAATCCCTGCAAGCCGTAGCGCGCCAGGGTTCCGATGGCTCCGAAAAGTGCGATTAACGCAACTCTCAACGTTGTTCTCCGATCCGCTGCCTTCAGCGCGAAAAACTCCTATATAAAACAAAAACTCCTGGCGCACGTGCCAGGAGTCATCAGCTCCGAGAATTACAAACCGGAACGGTTATGGCGAACTCCATCGCCGTAAGATTTCACTCAGTGTAACAACTTTGCGTAAATCCTGAAATCGTTTAAACGCCAGGCGAGCGTACTTCATCATGGCTCGCTCGACGTTGCCCCGCCCGACCCACCGCCTTGACTTGCCGACGGGTGCGTCGCAAACTTTGGCCTATGGCCCACATCTATATGCACTTTGATTTTGGCGCGGACGAAGAAAAAGCCCAGGAAGCGCGCCACAAACTCGACGTTTGGAAACAGGCCTTTCGCCTGGATAAAAAACTTCAATACAAGTTGGATCGCCCTGAAGAGCTCGACGCCGAAGAAATATCAGAAGCAGACGAAGTGCCAGACACTAAGGACACTGAAAAATCGAAGCCCAAATCGAAATCTTCTGCCGGCAAGGCGGCCAAGGCATCGAATGCCGAAGATGATTCCGACGGGAACGTGAGCCTGCTGGTGCGATTGTACTTCTCCAGTCACGAAAAGCTATCCGAGCAGCGCTGGCTTGATCGCATTCCCACCGAAGAGCCGTTCAAGAGCGCATCACCCAAGGTCCTGCGTCAGGGGGATAGCGGTTTCGATCAAGCTCTGAAGCAGTTCGCGGATTTGGATTAAACAGCGGGATTTTTATGATTTGCCATTCAATTGCCCGCCGTATTCGTTCCGCTAACAACCCGGGCTCCAACACCGAAATCGGCCCTGAATTCGTTATAATAGCTATCCGCAGAGGCTAGCTTCCATCTCATTCACGAGGTCGGCACGAATGGCATTACAGACGCGCGTCAAAGTTGCCAAGCTTGACGCCCCGAAAATGCATGGCCTCGATCGCGAAACCCTGGTCCGGTTTTATCGCACCATGTATCTCTCCCGCAAGTTGGACGACCGGGAAATTCAACTCAAGCGGCAAAATAAAATCTATTTTCAAATTTCCAGCGCCGGACACGAAGCCGTCACGGCTGCTGCTGGTTTATTGCTTAGGCCAGGCATCGACTGGATTTATCCCTACTACCGCGATCGCGCTCTGTGTCTGATGCTCGGTGTCACGCCGCTCGAAACTTTGCTCCAGGCCGTGGGCTCGAAGGACGACCCCAGTTCCGGCGGCCGTCAGATGCCCTCGCACTGGGGCCACCCGGAGTGGAACATTGTCAGCCGCTCGTCCTGCACCGGGACGCAATTTGTCCAGGCGGTGGGTGCTGCGGAAGCGACCATCTATTACCAGCAACGCTCCAAAGCGTTATCGAAAGCAAAGAAATCCCCGCTCGGAAAATATGTCAGCTACGAAGACAACGAAATTGTGTACGTCTCCGCAGGCGATGGCGCAACCAGCGAAGGCGAATTTTGGGAATCGCTGAATATTGCGTGCTCCAAAAAACTTCCGATGTTTTATCTCATCGAGGATAACGGCTACGCCATTTCCGTACCCGTCGAAGTCCAGACTGCAGGCGGCAGCATCTCC
The DNA here is from genome assembly GCA_964194235.1 of uncultured bacterium. Classification (GTDB taxonomy): domain Bacteria; phylum Acidobacteriota; class Terriglobia; order Acidiferrales; family UBA7541; genus Acidiferrum. Next base: position 3,667 of record CAXMLS010000104.1, read on the forward strand.
AAACTGGTCCGCAATTTCCCCGGTCTTCACGTGGCGGAATGCGATGGCACCGATCCGCTGGAAAGTTATTCGGTCTGTAAGGAAGCGATCCAGTATCTGTCTCTTATACACAT
>CAXMLS010000105.1:0-1804 GCA_964194235.1 uncultured bacterium
GCCGTGCTTCCTTTGCTGATGCGGCAGGCGGAATCGTAAATTCGGCATTGCGCCAGCGTATATTTGCATCCGCAGGTGCACGCCTCGGCATTCATGCGATGCAGCGCGACGGTTTTCTGCTCCGCGCTCAGCTTGCTCATATCCACGCCGGGCAGTTCGCTGGCGCGATTCGCGTGTTCCAGGAAAACTTCGCCGGTGTCCTCGAACGTTTCCACTCGCGCGTTAACCGGCAAGCCCAGCAGCGCGCGTATCTCCGTTTCGTACAGCTCCGGATCCCGCAGCCCGATGTGTTTCTGCACCACCCGGCCCTGCGCGTCGATAATAAATGACGTCGGCAGCGCCGGTATGCCGCCGAATTTGATCCGCAATTCATCGGGCGCCAGCGCAATTGGATAGTTGATGGAAAATTCCTTCGCAAATTTGCGGACCGCTTCTTCGTTGGTGTCGTCAATCACCAGGCCGATTACTTGCAGCCGCTCCTGATATTTTTTCTGCAGCTCCACCAGGTCCGGCACTTCCATACGGCAAGGACCGCACCACGTAGCCCAAAAATTCAGCACCACCACTTTTCCGCGCGCGGCTGCCAGGCTCAACGGCTTGCCATCCAGCCCCTTCAGCGTAAATTCCGGCGCAGGATCCGGATCGCGTATCAATCGAATCACCGCCTGCTGCCCGGCGGTTTGCTCTGGCGCCTGCAGCGCCGCCGCTTGTCCCGTCAACTGTTCGCGTTTGCCGGTCATAGCGAACGCGTGCCAGTTCGCGCCAGGCACACCCATCAAGCCAGCCAGAATCGCAACAATCGCCACAAGGGCGCTAGCCGCCGTAAATTTTCGCCATTGAGAACACAGATTCCTCACGCGCCATCCCATTGAGCAAACCTATACTCTTACGATAGCAAAGGTCGGCAGGAAGCGTGGCGCCGTTGCAAATTCTTCGGGGCAAGACTGTAGGAAGTCTGCGCTCCACCCCAATCGCAAATCACAAAAACACGCATGGCCTGCCTGCCGCGAGCAGGTGCCCCTCGATAAGAGAAGGCTTGGTGTCAAGAGACACTTCTCCGAAGCGCTGCTGAGAAGCACCGCTGAGAAGCACCGCTGAGAAGCACCGCGATACGAACCTGGGTCTTTGCGGTTGCTTTTCTATTTTTGCCGGCGTCGTGGAGACGCCGGCACCACCGTACTCAGCTACTTCTTCGGTTCGAGAATCACTTCTCGCGCCAGCCGCGTGCCCAGCACTTCCCGTATTTCGGAGCGATCTTTGTATCCCTGCATCACTTTTTCGTCGCCGCCAAACGACTTTTGCAGCAACGCATCCACCTTATCTTCGTTCGCTTCGATACTGGCCAGATCTTTGTACTCGGACATCAGCATCAAGTCCCAATCGTTTGAGCTATGGGCTTCCGTGGAGATGACCTTGTAAGAAAGAACTATACCCGCCGCCTTCAACGTTTCCTGTTCTTTTTTCCAATCGCTCGCAAGATATTTGTCATACGCACTAACCATTCCCGGCTTCACGTGAATGAACGACAGTTGCCAAACCGCTCCGGAATGCGTCGGGCGTACCACCTGCGCGTATACCGAGGCTCCTAGAAGCAAAAGACACACAACCAGACAAATTCCGAGCATGCGTTGATTTCGCATAGAGTTTCCTTTCGTTGACTGAAATGTTTTATTCAGACTGCGTGGACCTGCTTGAACCCGCGCGAACTCTACTGAATCACCTATCCAAAGTCAACCAACCGCGTTTACCGACTTTTTCAGAACAACCTCGCACGAAGTGTCGGCTCTGTCTCTTATACACATCT
>CAXMLS010000106.1:0-4142 GCA_964194235.1 uncultured bacterium
ACCTTGAAGTCCATGTCGCCGTAGTGATCTTCCGCTCCGGCAATGTCCGTCAGGATGGAGTATTTCTTGTCGTCGCCGACCACCAGCCCCATGGCGATTCCCGCGCATGGCGCCTTCAACGGTACGCCCGCATCCATCAACGCCAGCGAGCCTCCGCACACCGTCGCCATCGACGACGAGCCGTTCGATTCCAGAATGTCTGAAACCAGGCGCATCGCGTACGGAAAATCCGCCTCGGGCGGCAGCAAATTCATGAGCGCGCGTTCCGCCAAAGCGCCGTGTCCAATTTCTCTCCGGCCCGGTCCGCGCAGGAATTTCACTTCGCCCACGCTGAACGGCGGAAAATTGTAATGCAGCATGAAGCGCTTGAATTGATCCTGAGCAAACAGCAGGTCCTGCCGCTGCATGTCTTCTTTTGTGCCCAGTGTCAACGTCGCCAGCGCTTGCGTCTCGCCGCGGGTAAACAGCGCCGAGCCGTGCACGCGCGGCAGCAATCCTACTTCGCACGAAATATGCCGGATCTGGTCGAAGCCGCGTCCGTCCGGACGCCGCCGCTTATTCAGAACGTCATCGCGGAAGATATTTTCGCGCAGGCGTTCAAACGCGCGCTTGGCCAGCACGCGCTTCTCTTCCTGCTCTTCCGGGATCGACGCTTTCAGCTCATCCTTCAGCGCATCGATCAGCAGGTAGCTTTCTTTCTTCGGATGCTTCTCGGTGTCCACCGCGTCGTGTAGTTTCGCTCCGTACTTCTTTTCGATTTCCTTGAAAAGCGACTCATCGAACGGCAGCGGAGCCACCGTTACTTTTTTCGGCTTCAGTTGCGCGTGCAGCTCTTTAATCGCCGCAACGATTTTCTTGATTTGCGCGTGCCCGAACTCCAGCGCATCCACCACGGCTTCTTCGGAAACTTCCAGCGCGCCGGATTCCACCATTACGATGGCGTCTTCCGTGCCCGCAATCACAATATTCATCAAACTTTTTTTCTGGTCGGCTACCGTCGGGTTGGCCACCAGCTGGCCGTCCAGCAGTCCCACGCGTACCGCCGCGATGGGCTTCTCAAACGGCAGGTCCGAGCAATAGCACGCCGCGGACGCCCCGGTCACTGCAATCACATCCGGATCGTTGTCGCTGTCCGCCGAAAGCACCATGCTGACAATCTGCGTTTCGTTGCGCCATGATTCCGGGAACAGTGGACGCATCGGGCGATCGATCAGCCGCGAAGTTAAAATCTCTTTTTCCGATGGCCGGCCTTCCCGCTTGAAAAATCCGCCGGGAATCTTTCCCGCGGAATAGGTATTTTCCCGGTAGTCCACCGTCAAGGGCAGAAAGTCGCGATCGTTCGCGGTTGTCGACATGCAAGCAGTGGTCAATACAATCGTGTCGCCGTAGCGGGCAAGAATCGCCCCGTTCGCCTGCTTGGCTATTTTTCCGGTTTCCAGAATCAGCGGGCGTCCGCCGACTTCGACCGTTACCTGGTGCGGTGCGGGTATGTGTGACTGTTCAGACATTTATTTATTCCTTTGGCTTCGCGTTCACGCAAAGCATTGCAAAGAGCGTCAGCCGTTGCACGGCCGCGTATGAAACTGTCTTTGCGGGCAGTTGGCTGGTCATCGAACAACCGGCATGCTACCGGCGTTTGGCCCGACTGACAGCCTGGAAGACAAGAGGCAATTACCGTGGGAGGGAAATTACAAACCGCAAACGGATAACACCGCGATAAAACTGTTCAGCATACGACCTGATAGCCCATGCCATTCGCTGGCATCCGCGTAACACGTACATCCACTCCGGCGATACCGCTGCCGGCAGACAGACTCCCTCTGGAATTTGTCAGTTTGCGAATGCGTTGCGGATTCCGCCCCAAATCCTGAAGACGGTTACTTACGTAGGCTAAGACGGTCAACAATCTCGCGGTACCGATCCGGGTCGCGGCGGTTGAGATAGTCCAGCAAACGCCGCCGCTTGTTAACCATCATGATCAACCCGCGACGCGATGCGTGGTCCTTCACATGCGACCTGAGGTGCGTGGTCAGATAGTTGATCCGCTCGCTCAGGAGCGCAATCTGCACTTCGGGTGATCCGGTATCCTTAATGTGCGTGCGGAATTGCTCGATCAACACTGCTTTAAGCTCGCTCAAGTGCCCCTCTCCGTCAGTCCCCTAAAAAATTTCCTCTTCTCTTCGACTCAGTCAGGCTAACACAATACTCATTACACTGTAAAGAATTGCTAACAATTCCAGTAAGCAACGCCCACGCTTCCTTTAAACTTCATTGACGATTCGGATTAAGTTATCAGACCACTCGGATCTTTCTTTCGTATCTGGGCCAGGCGCACGGCACAGTTAACAAACGCAATCACTACAAACACGTCGATAAAGAAGTGCTCTGCATCCGGCGGATAATGCGAATCAAAGATCGGCAAAACTTCGGTTCGTCCGCTCTCGAAGTTGTGCCGACCCATCTGAAACTTGCTCCCGCTCCCCTGCACATAGGGAACCCAGAAACTTTGAATGTGCAGAATGAGCCAAATCGCAAGAAGCAACTCACTTACCCACATGCCAAAACGTTTGGAGTACGCATAGTTCCACATCATCCAGATCAGCAGAACGCCGATGATTATGTCCGGGTAGAACTGATCATTATGAACTGGCCAGCTAAACTGCCCATTCCACGCCTGCAGTGGAACCCAACGGTCAAATTCGTAATAACAAAACAAGATGATTAGCGCTAGGACGGATAGCCCCGGCCTCTGAACGCGGTGCGTTCGTTGCAGCGTGATTCGTTGCGTCCCTTGTTGCATTTGCCGGCCTAGAAATCCGATGTTCTCGCCGCTTTTGCTGACTCACAAAATGAAATGCTTCCTCTTCACCTTTTCCGCATACTTTTGTTCATCGTCTGGCTGAAGGAGGCACGCGCTAAGTCTTCCGCCATACGTTTCAACCTCATCTACTATCTGATAATTCCTGTCGGTGTATCGAAAAATAGTAATAAATCCCCGCTCGCCCCTTCCACCTTGCGCCAAACCTCTAAATTAGGTTCAATGTTTAGCCGGATCGTGTCCGGCTTTTCTAGGAGAGAAAATGAAAACAGCAGCAATCGCCACTTGTAGTCTCAGTCTCTTGCTTTTCGCCTCGATGACCTTCGCGCAGGATAAAGCCGCCCGCCCAAGCCCTCCGGCCAAGGCATCTTGCTCGATCGATGGCGGCGCAACCATCACCGTGGATTATTCCAGTCCACGCGTGAAGGGCCGCAAAGTTTTTGGCGGACTCGTTCCCTACGGAGAAGTCTGGCGTCTCGGCGCCAACGAAGCTACTACCTTCGTTACCACCGCGGACGTAACCGTTGGCGGCACAAAAGTTCCGGCGGGAAGCTACACGTTGTTCGCCGTGCCCAATGCCGACAAGTGGTCGCTGGTGATCAGCAAGAAAACCGGCGAATGGGGCGTTCCATATCCCGGAGCGGATTCCGATTTCGCCCGCGTGGATATGAAAGCTTCGAAGCTTCCTTCCGCCGCGGAAAATTTCACCATCGCGTTTGACAAGACTGCGGCGGGTTGCACCTTGCGCGCCGAATGGGAAACCAGCCGCGCATCCGTGGACATCACCAAGTAATTTTTATCGCGTATCTTGGGTTGGCGCGGTGCCTCGGTCTACCAGCACCACCGCGCCAATCACCATCGCCGCCGCCAGGCCGGCGTTCAATGTCACCTTTTCCCCTGCCAGCATCCAGCCCAGCAATACCGCCACGATCGGATTTACATACGTGTGTGTAGCCACCAGCGTGGGAGAATACCGCTCCAGCAGCCAGTTGTACGCGCTGAACGCAATCACCGATCCAAATATAATTAAATACGCCAGCGCTTCCCAGGAACGCAGCGAAACCGCTCGCAGCGAAAATCCCCGCCACTCCCCCGCAATGGTTGCCGCCAGCAATAACAAAATCGCGCCAGAAAGTGAAGACAGCGCGGACAGCAGCAACGGATGTCCCGATAAATTCGATGTCCGCGAATAAACAATCCCCGCCGACCACGAAAACGCGCCGATGAGCACGGCGAAGGAACTCACCAGCATTCCCGGGCCCGACGCGAGCGTCGTGCGCCATACCAGCATACCCACGCCCGCCAATCCCAGAAACACACCGGT
>CAXMLS010000107.1:0-2565 GCA_964194235.1 uncultured bacterium
GAACTTGCACACTTATGTGGCGATGAAAATTATGTGGCGCAGCGGTCAAAGCAGCGAGGTTTTGGCACCTTTTGGGATCTTATGGGCCACATAACTGAAGGCGATCTGAATCAATCGTCCTCGTCCGTGTAGCCTTCCAAAGTACCTTGAATTCGGTCGCAGAGCTGGTCCAACTCCTTTTGTAATTTCTTATCCTTGGCGTGGTTGGCTTCGGCTGCGACGAAGCCCGCCAGTTCATCCAAATCATCCAAGGTAAAGCGAAAAACGGGACGTTCGCCAGTCTTGGGCACGACGCGCAAACGGTTCGTCAACTCCTCGTCAGCGAAAGTATGACGCTCAATCAGTTCGCGTTCACGCTCGTTCAGTTCCAAAGGGACCGTTTCCTCCGGCTTAATACGAATTCGCTCCTTCGGTAGCATGCTGGGCCCGGACAATAGAGCCCGCAGCAACGATGCCGCATCCGGCCTGGAATGATTTACCGTGTTCGGTTGTTGAGGCCTGGCGGGGACCGCCTTCTCACGAACACTGCGAAACTTCTTCTCAAGTTGCCGATTGATCTGCTCGGCTGAGAACGCTTCCGGGTTAAACGGGCCACGCCACTCCATCAATTCGTGATGCTCTTCGTGCTCGGGATCAGCCAGCGCCCCCAGGTAATTCTCGTGCCCGCCTGCTCCCCCAACATCCTCCGGTGGGCAGCTTCGCTCGCCGGCGATGCAGCGCGGATACGTGGTATCTGGAGCGGGCTGCAGGATGGCCTCCAGCAGCAGATCATGCTGCCAGTAATCCCCAAAGTCGTAGCCATACTCGAACTCGGTCCCTACGCTCGGTAAAACGGCATGGATTCGAGTTCGCTTGACATCGATGATTTTGCGCTCGTCGTCCAAGTCAGGTACGCCGTATATCTTGCGACCGATCCGGAACTCGTACAGATGGTAGTCCTCCCAGCCCATGACCACCTGCAAGACGCGATGGAGCTGGGCTAGCGTGGCGTCTTCCCAAACCTGAATCCGCCGCCAGATCGGCGGGTGAATGCCGCGCAGAGTCAATTTGAATTGATAGAGCGCCCGATTCTTTTTTACCCCCACGACTACGCCTCCCCAGGCACCAAGAGAGACCGCCAACTGAAAAAGCCATTCTTCCATCAGCGCTCTTCCTCAGCAAGCAGCGTCAGGAGGTTGAGGCTGTCCAACCCGCTGGATCGAGGAAAACGAGAGGCCGTCCGGCACGAAAGCAGTTCATACTCGTTGGATTTTCCCGCGAAAGGAGACCCACCGTGTTCGAACGATTCGTCAAGCGCCCGTTTCATCTCGCCCGGTACCGCAACGGCCCGTACGCTGAAGAAAGAAGCCGGTTCCTCGCCCATTTAGTGCAAGAGGGGCGAGGCCGGCACCGCCTTAAAGTCATCAACTGGTTGTTGTTGGAAGTCGCCAAGCATGTTGACCTGAGCAGAGAACAATCCTACACAACCGGGGCACTGACAGCCCTGGCAGAACGCTGGCAGAAAACCCGCGAGTCAAAAGCAACGAGCGAGCATCGAGCCAGAATCGCGATCTTGGACTTCGTGTTCGTGGCGTCGAGCTGGCTGCGCTTCCTAGGCCGGTTAGAGGACAAGACGGAGGAAATGCCCTGCGGGAAACTCCTGGGAGAGTTCTTTACCTTTCTGAGGGATGAGAAGGGCTTCGCAGCGGCGACGATCCTTGGCCACAAACGCTCTCTGAAGCCCTTCCTCTCCTGGCTGGTGCGGAAGAACATTCCGTTGTCTGCCGTATCGCCAAAAACCATCTCGACTTATTTTTCGATCGAAGTCGCGGGGCGGTGGAAGCGAGTCAGTGTTTCGCACCACGTGCAGTACCTGCGCTCATTCTTCCGCTACGCCAGCCAGAGGGACTGGTGTGCCAAAGGGATCGCCGAGTCCATCGATGCGCCCCGTCTCTATACTCACGAAAATCTGCCGCAGGGGCCTTCTTGGGGCGAAGTGCAGAAACTTCTCGCGAGCGTGGGAGGCTCATCGCCACTTCAGGTCAGGAGCCGCTGCGTAATCCTACTATTCGCTGTCTACGGCTTTCGTGTCGGCGAAGTCTGCCGTCTGCGGCTTGAGGACATCGACTGGACAAACGAGAAAATCGTCCTCCGCCGATTCAAACAGCAGAAAGTTCAGACGTATCCGCTGACGACCGAGGTTGGAAACGCGCTGCTGCGGTATCTCAAGGAAGTTCGTCCTCGATCTGCTTGCCGGGAAGTATTTCTGACGCTGCGACAGCCATACCGTCCCGTCTCGGTAGGCGCGTTTTCGAGCCTGGTGCAGAAGCAACAGAAGAAACTCGGACTCCGGCCCAGGCACTTCGGCCCGCACGCGCTACGACACGCCTGCGCTACTCGTCTGCTGGCGGAGGGCCTGACGCTGAAAGAAGTGGGAGATCACCTAGGACATGTGTCGGTGGCTGCCACTCGCATCTACGCCAAGGTAGACCTGCCAGGTCTGCGGGAAGTCGCTGCGTTCGATGTGAAGCCTCTGGCAGACTGCATAGCGCAGTGTGTACGTTCGCGCTGAGCAACTTTTCAAGG
>CAXMLS010000108.1:0-1764 GCA_964194235.1 uncultured bacterium
GGTCAGACCCAAGACCCAGGTTCGTAACCTGCCTCCGGCAGGCAGGCCGTGCCTCCGGCAGGCGGGCTCAAACGGCGAACCTGGGCACCCTTCGTGTTTTTGCGAAGCGTGATGTTGAATCGAGATGTTGTGAGGCGTGGTGTTAGATGTTGTCGGCGGTGAATTGCGAAAACGCGTCGGGAGCGGCTTCTTCGAAACGCGTCAAGCGGCTGCGGAAAACGAATTTCACGCTTTCCGTGGGCCCGTTGCGCTGCTTGGCGATCTTCAGCTCGGTCTCTTCTCGTTCCTCGGGCGTAGCTCCCTGCTTGAAGAAATGCGGGCGGTAGATGAACATCACCACATCGGCGTCCTGCTCGATCGCGCCAGATTCGCGCAAATCGGATAGCTGCGGTCCGCGATCATCGCGTTCCGGTGCGCGGGTGAGCTGGCTCAAAACCAGAACGGGGATTTGCAGTTCCTTCGCGAGTCCTTTTAACGCGCGTGAAATGCTGGCTACTTCTTCATTGCGGTTGGAAAAACGTCCGCGTGCGGTAATCAGCTGCAGATAATCGACGATGAGCAGGGAAAGGCCCTTGTCGCGTTTTAGCCGACGCGCCTTCGCGCCGATTTCCAGCACGCTGATCGAACCGGCATCGTCGATCCACAATGGAGCCGCGGAAATGGTGCCCAACGCCTCGGTCATGCGGCGCCAGTCTTCCTTGCTCAAGTGCCCGGTGCGGAACTTGTGCGCATCGATCTGCGCCACCGAGGCCACCAGGCGCTGCAGAAGCGACTCTTTGGACATTTCCAGGCTGAAAATTGCCGCCGGATGCCCGCCGCGAATGGAAATATTTTCCGCGAGGTTCAGGGCCAACGCTGTTTTTCCCTGTGAGGGACGCGCGGCCAGAATCAGCAGCTCGGACGGTTGCAAACCGGAGGTGAGTTTATCCAGTTCGCCGTAACCGGTGGCCACTCCGGTGATGCTTTTGCCCTCGCGGAAAATGCGTTCGAGCCGTTCGAAATTGTCCCGAACGATATCTTTTACGGGAATCAAACCCGCGCGCACGCGATCTTCGGCCAGGGCAAAGATGGAGGACTCCGCGTTATCCAGAATTGCGTCGGCGCCGTCTTCGCCTTCAAAAGCGCGCTGCTGAATATCGTGGGTGGCGTGAATCAAATTGCGCAGCATCGCTTTTTCTTTCACGATGCGCGCGTAATGCTCGACATTGGAAACGCGCGGCATGCCGTCAGCCAAGGAAGCGAGATACGGCGCGCCGCCGGAGGCTTCCAGATCGCCGCGGCGATGCAGCTCCTCGGTCAGGGTCACCAGATCGATGGCTTGCTGGGTTTCGCCCAACGCGATCATCTGGGTAAACACGTGGCGATGCTGGATCAGAAAAAAATCCTCCGGCCGCAGGTGCTCGACCGCCGGATTTAGCGCGTTATTGTCGAGGAGGATGGCGCCGAGAACGGAACGCTCGGCGTCGAGATTATTGGGCAGAGGCTTTTCAATGGATGTGTCAACCGGCATATACTTCGCTTTACCTTCGCCTAGCCCCTTCTATGTAGCACTTTCTGTGCGCGGCTGCAAGAGGGTTAAATTTTCGCGGAATGAAATTTGTCTGGGCACCGAACGAATGCGCGCATTGTGCGTGGTAGGAGGTCGCACGTCAATGCTCCAGTCTGTGCATCGCTTCGGAAATCTCTGCAAAACTTTTCTGGGCGCAAAAGTTTCATTGCGCGAAAAAAAAGAGGCACAGATTAATGCTGTCTCTTATACACATC
>CAXMLS010000109.1:0-1757 GCA_964194235.1 uncultured bacterium
GATGTGTATAAGAGACAGCGCTAAGGATGAGAATGCGATTGCGGATTTGCTTTGTTGCAGTCGTCTGGACTTGCATTTTGTCGAACGTGTTTCTCGTCCCGTACGTGCACGCACAAGAGGCGGGTCACCGGACATCCGTCATTTTGGTTTCCATTGATGGCCTGAAGCCTGAATATGTTCTTGAAGCGGACAAGTATAGTTTGAAGATACCGAACCTGCGCCGCTTCGTTCAGGATGGCACCTACGCCGCAGGTGTACAGGGTGTTATTCCAACGCTTACGTATCCTCTGCACACGACAATTCTTTCCGGCGTCGCGCCTGCGCGGCACGGAATTTATTCCAATACGACCTTCGATCCCCTTCAAAAAAACTATGGCGGATGGTATTGGTACGCGGAAGACATCAAGGTGGCGACGCTGTGGGACGCTGCCGGCGAAGCGGGCTTATCCACCGCAAATGTGCACTGGCCCGTGAGTGTCGGGGCTCGGATAACCTACAATCTTCCTCAGTTTTGGCGCGCGGGTACGCCCGATGATCGGAAGCTACTGCGCATGCTCTCCACTACTGGCCTTCTGGATTCGCTCGAAAAAGATCTCGGTCCGTATGCCGACGGCATCGACGAGTCCATTGCCGGTGACGAGAACCGCACGAAATTCGCGTCGCGTTTGATCGAATCGAAAAAGGCCGACTTCACGACAGTTTATCTCACGGCACTGGATCATGAAGAGCATGCGACGGGGCCGTTCAGCACCCAAGCGTTAGCTGTTCTGGAACGCATTGATGCGGCGCTGGGCCTTGTCCTGGACGCCGTTAAGAGGAGCTATGGAAATGATGCAGTTATATGCGTGGTGTCCGACCATGGATTCGTTCGAACGGATAAGGCCCTTCATTTGGGCGTGGCCTTCCGGGACGCCGGTCTGCTCGAGGTAGATGACAAAGATCAGGTCAAATCATGGTCTGCCGTGCCGTGGGCGGCTGGTGGCTCCGCCGCAGTGGTTCTTAAGGATAAGGAAGACCGAGCGACAAAAAGGAAGGTTGCCGTTCTGCTTGCAAAGCTTGCCTCCGACCCGGCCAATGGCATCGAACGTATCGTGAACGAGGAAGAACTTCACGCCCGCGGCGGCTTTCCCGACGCTACATTTCTCATTGCGCTTCGGCCCGGATTCCTGACTGGTGAAAAACTCTCTGGGGACCTCGTTACCTCCACGAAGACCAGAGGCATGCATGGTTACTGGCCCGATCTTTCCGAGATGCATTCTTCGTTCTTCCTCCTTGGACTCGGGATCCCTTCTTCGCATGGCCTTGGAGTCATCGACATGCGGGACATCGCGCCGACGCTGGCAAGCATCCTTCATGTGCGCCTCCCGGATGCGGAAGGCAAGTCCCTCCTTCCCGAACGGAAGCCCCAGACCGAATAGTGGAGAAGCCGACGGTGTTCTGAAGACGACCTGCGAAATACATAGCCACAACGTGTGGACTACAGTGTGGCAAGTTGCTCGTAGAACAAAGCCGCGGATTTGATTCCGCCGAAATAGTTCTCGAGGGCGATGTGTTCATCTGGCGCATGGGCATTTTCATCCGGTAGTCCAAAGCCCATCAGGACGCACGGGATATTGAACGCATCGCTCATCTGCGCCGCGATGGGAATCGAGCCTCCTTCGCGGATGAAAACGGCTTTCCTTCCGAATCCATTTTCGAGGGCGGAAGCTGCCAGCTTGAAAATGGGGTGAGTATAGGGCTGTCTCTTATACACATCT
>CAXMLS010000110.1:0-1675 GCA_964194235.1 uncultured bacterium
GATGTGTATAAGAGACAGCTCGCATACTGGGTAAACTTGAGGAAATTGTTCGGCTGCTTTTTTCGCGATTTCTTCCAGTGAAGCGCTTCCATCCATTGCTTCCAATAAAAACCGATCAGCGCGCCCTTCCTCGGTCAGCACGGGGACGTAATCGGTCGCATGCCTCCGCAGGAGTTGCAAAGAAACATCGGCGCCCTCAAAAGTCGACTGCCGGAAGTGTATCTTGGCGCTGCTGTCCGCTGGAGTGGTTTCCGTTTCCCATCTCCAAATATAATCTTTACCAACCAGATTGGCACGGAGAGTCACCAAAATCTCCTGCCCTTCCGTCATTGCTAGCAACTGCGCCATCAAATAACGGCAGCACTCCACGAACGTCGGAAACGATCATGTCCACGCGCTCCGGCAATTCTGTCTTCCGCGAATCACCTTGAAAAAATTGGATACGGTCGGCAAATCCGTTTGAAAGGGCCATTTGCCGCGCTACATCAACGGTATCTTCCGTCTCGATCGCATAGACGCGTTCTGCTCCCGCCCGGCACGCCAGTAACGCATACCGACGGGCCGCATCCAATCTCGGCTACCACATCTCCTGGACGCACGCAGCGCGAAATAGCTTGCACATAGGCATTGAATCGCGCGGAATCGCTAATCATGTCTCCGAAGTTACGAAGGGAGTACATATCAACGGTCCAGAAAACTCGCCAGCGAATCGATTCCCGCAAAATCCTGCCGGATCGCCTCGCACAATTCATCCAGGCCTACTGTGTCTCTTCGCGGATTGATTTTTCGTATCGGAACGCTACCAACCAGGCGACTCAGCACCACGAACTCGTCGGCACGTTGCTGAACATCCAAGAAGTTTGTGGCATAGGTATTTCCCACCAGCATCATCAGCGCCGTTTTCTGCGAGATGGTTTCCACACACGCTTCGGATACAGCCGGGGCGTCACCGAAAACGTATACCGCTCCAATTCGCAGCGGACGATCTTCGAACCTGGCTGGCCCCGTTTCTCCAAGGCTTAGATAACGTTTATCCCAGTCGGCCGTTATCCGGGGAAGTGCGTCCGCCGAGCCGCAAAGTAATCTGACCGAATCGGGCCACAGGTTTATGCGTGGATATGCTGGAAGCACGTCAAATTCAGATTTGCGCTCAGCCAAAGCCACAATGTCGTCGGACAGCACAGGAAATCCGTGTCGCGCGAACGCAGCTGCCGTAGTGGATTTTCCGGCGCCTTCCGCACCCACAAAAACAACGCTTCGATTATTAATGCTGACCGCGCTTGCGTGAAGACAAACAACTCCGCGCAAGCGCAGCAGCAATCCCAATACCGGCCCAACCAGATAAGTAAGGGTATCTTCGAGTGTAGAACTTGCGGGCCAATGAGCCCACAGCGTCGCCAAATCGCGGTCCAACCAGAATTCGACCCCGTCGCTATAGCGCACTCGCAGAAATTCGCCGTCGTTTTTATCCCAGATCTGAAACGCTGGTTCTCCTGTCTCACTGAAATAGGAACTTACGTATCGCAGCTTGCATCCCGTGTTCGATGGCTCGCCAACCGGTAAAGATCCGAGTGTTATTTCGACGTCAGGAGGGGTCTCGATCGAGGGATTTGCTGGCATCAGACCCGCTATATGGCGATTTGAGTGTAAAATTAAACCGTATGCAGTATAGGAG
>CAXMLS010000111.1:0-1507 GCA_964194235.1 uncultured bacterium
GCTATGCACCGTCACGGCGGAACCGTTGGCTGCCAAGCCAACGGAATGTCCACGTCTTAGGACTGAGGTCTCGTCGGCATTGCCAATGCCGACGTTCCGCCCCCTCGGCGACAGCTAAAGCTGATCGCCTGCGGGGCGGTTAATCAATAGCTGACTAAATGTGAGTTCATGGCGGCAGCATACAGGTGAGTATTTTCAGCCGCAGGTATTCTTCGTCACGTAGGCCATATGCCCTTCGCTGGATGACACGGATCTTGTTGTTTAAACCCTCGACAAATCCCAGAGAGACTTTGTTCTCCGGTTTAGTGTAAGCTGCAATCCCATCCCAATGGCTTTCGATCATCTTCGCAAATTTCTCAAATGATTTTAGCCGCTGCCACTTTAACGAATCACACCAATTGTCAAAGAACCGTCGCGCCCAACCCTCACGCTCGTAGTCCCAAAGTTGCGTGAATGACTCCTTCAGAATGTATGCGGTATGCAATCGCTTGTTGGCTGCGAGCAAGGTCTTAAGCGCCTTTCGTCCTTCCAAGCTAAGATTATCCTTGCGGGTCAGAAGCGTATACTTCTGACCTTTGATGAAGCGCCTGTCACGACCCGACAACCGCGCATATTCTGACTTACGTACACGGTCAAGTGCGTCATTCAAGTGCCTAACAACATGGAATTTGTCGTACAATACCGCTGCCTGTGGTGCCCGTTCCTCGGTGACGTTGCGAAACGCTTTCCACATGTCCATAACGGCCAGCCGAATGCGCTTGCTCTTCTTCGGTCCCAGCCACTCGTAAAACTCTCGCATGCTAGCCTCAGATCTATCTTTTCCTCCAAACCAGATTGGGCGGCCGCGAACCAGATCACTTACCACAATCCGGTAGGTGTGTCCTTTCTTGATCGATATTTCGTCAATCCCGATCACCTCAGGACCAGGCGTACCTGCCTTCGCAAGCACGCCACGCATGTACTCTTTGTCTAGCTCCTTGACCGTGTGCCAGTCGAGATTTAACTCTTTTGCGACACTCTGAATTGTTGCATCCCGACAACGCTTGCCTACATACACAGCGAAGCGCTTCGTGTACAGCGGATTGCCGGCCAGCCATTCTAATCCTTCACTCTTCACCTTGCCGCATTTCCTGCAGTCCACACGCCGAAACTCAAACTCCAAATACACATGCGTATTGCCACACGACAGGTCGCGAATCAGTTTCGTCTTGCGGTCATACCAACCGCTACGCTCGGCACCACATTCGCCGCAACGTGTTTTTTTGACCGCCGCTTCAAGGGCAGTATCCGCGCCTTCGGATTCCCGAAGATACCCCGCACTTTTGCTGCTTCTGGTTCAAATCCTTCAAATCGGTAAGCGTCCGATAGTTGCCGCTTGTAACCCTGCAAGATCCCCTGGCCTTTCTATCCAGTTTTTCAAACCCACACAAGTCTACCTGATCCTTTCGGTGTAAGCGTTTTGGGCAGCCAAGACCCTAGATCCACCCACACGCCGGCCCGAAGACCC
>CAXMLS010000112.1:0-7669 GCA_964194235.1 uncultured bacterium
AGATGTGTATAAGAGACAGGGATGTAGAGTCCAGTCCCGCGAATGAAAGCGCGATCGGCGCGGGGTTGCGGACTAGCGGCGAAGTGTTACCGCTGCTCTGAGTTGCGGAGGCCGGTTGCCGTTTTGGAGCAACCGTTCATTCGAATTCGCGAGGGCGGAGCTTTCGAGGCACTGGTGAAGTTTCTGTAATGCGAATTGCAAAATCTAAATTGCTGCGCTCCGCGACGTAGCGCCCCGCGAAAGTACATCCGGCGACGCCAGGCTCATCACTGCCGGGATCAGTTCCTGATTCAACCGCATTTTGTCCAGAAGCGTGGCGGCGCCAAGCTTTTTGGCCATCGCCTTGGTGTCGTCGTCATTCCACACAGACATTGCCAGTATCCACGCCGCGGACGACTGCAGGCGATTGCTGACTTCCGTCGGCGTGAGCCTCGAATCATTATTCGGCATGTGCAGATCCAGGATGACCACGTGCGGTTTCAGTTCGTGGGTCATAGCGATGGTCTGCGTAAAGTCCGTAGCCTCGCCTACGATTTCAATTTCGGGATGCTCGGTAAGCAAGAGACGAATCGCATTTCGCATGATGGGGGTGTCATCTGCGAGCAGTACGGTGATCGACATGGCTTGGCTTCCTTTCTGCGTCGATGAACCGGTTAGCCTACCAACCGGCTCAGGGTGGTCTTCTGAAGAAGGGATAATCGCAAAGGTGAGGTAAAAATTCTGTTCCAAACGAGACAGACGCGATCTGTACCAAAGGGTATACGGTGCAACGAGAAGATGGGAGCGGAGTTATGGGATTGGCGGTCTGGAAACTGTTGTCAGGATCGCGCGGGCACGAGTTTGTAGGACGACGTCAGCTGAATCGCGCTGCGTAATGTTCGGTACACCGGACAATGCATGGCATACATGCCGTGCACGCGCTCCACGGTTTCACGGACTTGCTCGGAGGCTACTAGCTGCATTCCAACGTGAATGCGGCGGATCACCAGAACGCCATCTTCCGTCTCCACCTCGCCGGTCGCGTCGGCGATTAGTTTCCCGTCACTGGCATCAATTTGACGCGCTTCCAGCGCGCCTCCAAAAGTCCCCACCATTCAACCGGCAGCAGCGGCGATCACATAATCGAGGGTAGAGGCATGCGACTCCGTAATTTTAGACGGATCGATCTTGTAGTGTTTCGCGATGGCGCCGTGGACGCTGAATTTCACCGGCTGGGCTTCTCCGGGAAGAGTCGCGATGCGCAGCGGGCCTCTCTCTCGCGTTATACGAATGGTTCCCGTGTAGACGACCTCGGACATACTAGGCTCCTTACCATGCATACGGTAGCAGTTAATACTGGCGTGAGCTACGAAAACCGGCCACCAAATCCGGCGAGGAGACTTGCGCGCGTTGAGCTCCGAGCGTAGAGTCACGCCCTTGTTAAATAGGGTGCGGTTAAAAAATGGCATGAAACAAGAGCGTCTGCATGTAAAATCGGAGCCTATGTCCAAACGTTTTTTAATTTATTGTGCGTATATCGTCTTGGGAGTTTCTTTCGCGAGGGGCGCCATGGCCGGGCAGAACAACGCGGCAAATCCGGGCGCGAATTCAGGAACGTGGTCCGGGATGCTGGTGTCCAGCAGTTGCAACGCGGACGAAGCGTTCGCGGAATCGCCGGAATGCACCAAGGTCGTGCCGGACGCCAAGCTGGCGTTGTATGACGATACCAACAGGGTGATGTACGGACTGGAACCGCAGGAATCGGTGACCGCCAAGTTGGGGGACATCGTAACCGTCAGTGGAACATTCGATGGCGAAACCATTCACGTGGCTTCGGCAGAACTGCTGACCATCGGACTGGCGGTAGGCGAGAAGGCCCCGCCGTTTTCGACCACCGATCAGAATGGCCGCGTGCAGACCCTGGATACGCTGAAGGGAAAGAACGGCACGGTGCTGCTGTTTTTTCGCTCGGCCGACTGGTGACCGTTCTGCAAAGGGCAGCTGGTCCAGCTGCAAAGCGCAATTCCAAGATTTGAAAAGCAGGGCGTGAAGTTCGCGGCCATCAGCTACGACTCCGAAGACATCCTGAAATATTTTGCCGAGCGGCACAAAATCGAGTACCCCTTGCTTGCGGACCCGCAGTCCAAGGTGATTCGCGAGTATGGCGTGCTGAACCGCGAAGCTACCGGCATGCAGAAAGGCTTTGCACGGCCGGGATATTATTTCATCGACAGCAACGGCGTGATTCGCGAAAAGTTTTTCGAAGCGAGATACCGCGAGCGGCTCACCGGGAACAGCATCATCGCAAAACTTTTCCCGGAATTGGGGCAGGAAGTAACAAACACGGTGGAAGCGCCGCACTTGCAACTGGCGCTACAACAATCGGATCGCACCGGCGTGCCCGGCACGCGTATCACCGTAGCCGCGGAAGTGCGCCTCCCGCCGGACGTGCACGTGTATGCGCCGGGTACGCAGGGTTACAAGCCGATAAAATTGGTCCTGGATGACATCCCGGAGATAGAGCTCAAGCCGGTGATCTATCCGCAGTCAAAAATTCTGTATCTGCCGGCGATTAAAGAACGCGTGCCGGTGTTGGATGGGACGTTTCGTATCAGCGAGGATCTGAAAGTGAACTCCGGTATGGGGTTCGCGGGCTCGCTTGGCAAAGACGGAAAAATCATTACCATCAGCGGAAGGCTGGAGTATCAAGCCTGCGACAAGACAACCTGCTTCGTGCCAACGTCCGTGCCGGTGAAGTGGCAAGTGCAGGTATTTCCGCTGGATCGCAACCGAGCGCCCGCGAAAATGCGCCACAAATAACGGAGTCAGAAATAGATCAAAAAGCGCTCTCAGCGTCGTAGATCCAGGTTAGAGCGCGGATGCTTGCATGCCTTCACTCGGCTCAGCGCTAGCCCTCGGTAGCAAAATCCCCACACGTAAAGACGGCCCGAAAATGAGAACCCCACCCTCACACAAATGTGAGGGTGGGGTTCCGTAAACGCGCACCGCAAGATACAACGAGCGCAACGTGCGTCGGCTATTTATGTGCGTAGTGCGTCAGGCGCGCCAGGATGTCACGACGCGTATCGGGCACGGTAGTGCCGAAGAACGAGTCGCGATCTGCCTGGCTCATCTTGCCCAACGTGCCACTTACCGTGGTAGCCCACTTGTCCATCCCGTCCGCATTCGGATACGTGATAACCAGACACCGCAACGAAGCCGGCGAGGTGATCACATATTGCTGGTCGAGACCGAACGAGCTGACCACGCCCTTCTTGAATTGATCTTCAAACGCGGGCCAGAGATTTTTCTTTAGCGCGGCGGCATACTCCTCGCCCTTTCCGGGCTGCGCCATCTGGCAAACCACGCGGAGATACCCTTGCGTGTCCTTCACGGTGCTGGTCTCATGCGTGGTGGACTGCATCAGATAGTCTTCGTGCTTGGTGGCCGCAACTTGTCCTGGCCGCGGTGGGCTCTTGCGCAATTCGTCGAGCACTTTCATGAGTCCCGAGATGGAGTTCGACGACCAGGCCGCGCCGTGCGTCATGCCATCCGGGGTGTGCACGATTTGCTCAAAGGTCGAATAGCCGATGATGGTTCCGTCGGCCATGGCCTTTTCCACGATGGGCAAAAAGTTCTTGTCCGTGTCTTCGGCATATTGCGCCCAATGCGCGCGCGGAATCTGAAACTGGCTTACGTAGGTGTACACGGGTTGAGTCTGGTCCATCTGTGAAAACGCAATCGGTACAATGAAGAACACCAACACCACAACCACAAGCAAAGCCGACATCCGTTTAATCATGTTTCCTCCTGAGGTGTCCGCAAGCGCGCGGTGCAAGTCCTTTGACGGCCGTTCTTCCTCGCTCTTTACGCGGACTGACAGATAGAGAGCGGAGTACGGCGTTCGTTATTTTGGCTAAACCTGGAAAATAGAACTTGCGCTCGGAACTCCGGTTACTGTCAGGCGAACATATGCCGGGCCCGGATGCTTGTCAAGCAATTCCCCCGGTAGGCGGAACGAACGTTGGCGAAAATTTGACGCACACATTCTTGCGCGCACAAACAACGAGAAAGCAATGCGCAGCGCGCACGTTCAACGCGCGAGCGATTGCGCCCAGGTGGCGAAGGCGTGCCACGCGGCGGTCTGGCCGATAGGAAAGCGGATTTGTTGCACGACGATCAAAAAGGCGCTGGCCCAGATGGTGGCGCGATGCACTTTGTGCAAGGAGAAATAATCGTAGGCCACGATCATCAGCAGAAACACGTAAGAGAGCAAGGCGGCGGCGAACGGATTTCTGTGAACTAAGGCGAAAGGCCAGCGGGCGATGGCGGCGAGCATGATACCGATCGTGGCGATCAGGATGATGCGTTTATGCGCGGCGGAATTGAAGCGCGCGCGAAAGGCGAAAAAGATCAGCACCGCGAAGATCAGAATGTCCGTCATCGGAATAATGTAGAAAGTCTTTACGTCGAGGCCTGAAGGAGAATGGGGCCGCGAGAGTCCATCGGTGGCGGCAAGAACGCCCACCACCACCATCAGACAAGCCAGCAGGAAGCCGGCGATGCCGAGGCGACGGTGGATGTCCACGCGGCCGGCGGACACCAGCGAGGTTTGCACCAGCAAAAAAAGGATCCACGTCGAGAAAATTGCGCCGTGGATGTGAATGATCCGGCTGGGCAGTGGCGCGTGAAAAATTCCTGCGAGGTAATAGCTGTGCGCAAAGCCAAGAAACACGGAGCCGAGAATCAGCAACGCCATGCCAGAGAAAAAAATATGATCGTAGCGACGCCCCGGAACAGCGGCGTGAACTCTGAGCGAACGGCTTGCGTGGGTCGAAGTTGAGGCCATGAATGCTCCCAAAATAAGTTGAGAATAAAAGTGCCGGGGACTCGAAAAGATGGCTGAATTGTATACCGGTTGGCACAAGCGCGGGCAGTCGATTGATTAACGTTGCCGTTTGCCGGAGCTCATCTCGAACGATGTGGCCGAAATAGCGAGGCGATGGCAGGAAGAGGCGCGTCGCCGCCAACCTTGTGGTCTGGCAATAGCGATCCGGGGTGTTGTTCCAAAACGGAAATTTCCGCTGAGTTTGATGCCGAGATGGAACTCATTGCCCTTGTGTCGAATACTTGTCGGCATTGATCGATTCCCACGCGCGTCCTCAACGGAAAATATTCTCGCCACACGCTGAAACTCCTAGCATCGCTTTGTTGCAGTAAATGCGCGAAAGAGTTTGCAGAACGCCTCGCAGATCAAGCTGCATCGCCCTTTCTTTACTTGCTCTTACGCTGCTGGGTGACTCCGCTTTCTTCTACACCTGCTCTCTGTCCCACAGAAAAGATCGAGCATGGTCCAGGCCGTCTCAATCTGAACGATTCCCGTGAAATTTCTCCGGATAAATCTGACAGTCCTTCACTACAGACTGGCAAAACAGTTGCAAACAAGTACAGAGGCCCGAACACGGTCTATACCGCATATGACAGAAGCACGCACGCTACTTCTCATCGACAACGATGCTTCGCACGCCGACGTATTTCTGGACGCCATTCTCAAAGCCAGTGACGGACCTTTCAAGGGCGAGTGGGTGCGGACGCTGGCGGAAGGCATCGAGCAACTAAACGGCCAAGAAATCTGGGCGGTGTTTGTGAATCTGACGCTGCCAGACAGTCAAGGTCTGGAGACGTTCGACCGATTAATCGCGGCGGTGCCCGGTGTTCCCACGCTCGTTTTAGCCGGAAAAAATGACGAGGCCATGGGCCTGGAAACTTTACGGCGCGGGGCCAAGGACTACCTGCTGGAACGTCACATCGAAACCTACTCCTTCGTCCGCGCAATCAGAAATATGGCGGAGCGCAAAACCGCCGAAGAGACGCTGTTCTCGGAAAAAGAGCGCGCGCAGGTGACCCTCAACTCCATCGGAGACGCCGTGCTGAGCGCGGATATTGAAGGAAAAGTTTCCTACCTCAACGCCGTAGCGGAAAAGCTGACGGGTTGGACGCGCGAGGAAGCATTGGGCAAGCCGATTGACGAGGTATTGGTGGTCATCGATGGCGACACGCGGGAACCTTCCCCGAATCCGTTACGAACCGCGATTGCAAAAAATAAAACCGTGGGATTGACCCCGCACTGCATTCTGGTTCGCCGCGACGGCACGGAATTCGGCATCGAAGATTCCGCCGCGCCCATCCATGACCGCCAGGGCAATGTCACGGGAGCGGTAATCGTATTCCACGATGTCTCCGTAGCCAGGGCCATGGGCGCGGAAATGTCGCACCTGGCTCAGCATGACACTCTGACAAATCTTCCTAACCGCACGTTGCTGAAAGACCGCCTTAGCCAGGCGATTGCCGCAGCCGATCGCAACGGCACGCGAGTGGCGATTTTGTTTTTGGATTTGGATGGATTTAAACAGATCAATGATTCCTTAGGCCATGCAATCGGGGACATACTGCTGCAGTCGGCGGCCAAGCGTTTGCTGGCTTGTGTACGAACTTCCGACACCGTGAGCCGCCAGGGCGGTGATGAATTTGTAGTTCTGCTTTCAGAGGTGGCGCACGCCAACGATGCGGGGGTCAAGGCCGACAAAATTATGAATGCGCTTCTCGCCCCGCACGAAATCGGACCACATCGGCTGCATGTGAGCGCGAGCATCGGCGTCACGACCTATCCCGACGATGGCATGGATGCCGACGTCCTCATAAAAAATGCCGACCTGGCCATGTATCAAGCCAAGGAAAAGGGCCGCAACGGCTACCAATTCTTTGAAAAGGATATGAACGCGCGGGTATTGGAACGGCATTCGGTGGAAGGAAGCTTGCGCAGCGCGCTGGAGCGCAATGAATTTCGCCTGCATTACCAGCCCAAGGTAAATCTTAAAACCGGAGAAATTACCGGTGTCGAAGCGCTGATCCGCTGGCAGCATCCGGATCGCGGGTTGCTTGGCCCGCTGCAATTCGTGTCCATCGCCGAAGACTGCGGCTTGATGCTGCCCATCGGGCGGTGGGTATTGCGCGAGTCCTGCCGGCAAGCGAAAGCCTGGCAAGACGCGGGACTACCGGCCATTCAACTTTCGGTGAACGTCTCTTCCGTGGAATTC
The DNA here is from genome assembly GCA_964194235.1 of uncultured bacterium. Classification (GTDB taxonomy): domain Bacteria; phylum Acidobacteriota; class Terriglobia; order Acidiferrales; family UBA7541; genus Acidiferrum. Next base: position 7,077 of record CAXMLS010000112.1, read on the forward strand.
CGTAACAACAATTTTCTCGAGGGCGTGCGAACGATTTTGAAGGACAGTCGCCTGGATCCGCGCTATCTGGAACTGGAATTGACGGAGAGCGTGCTGATGCAGCATGCGGAGGTGACCGTGCCGGTGCTGCAGAAACTCAAAGCCATGGGAATTCGGCTGGCGATTGACGATTTCGGTACGGGGTATTCCAGTTTGAGCTATCTGCGGCAATTTCCGATCGACACACTGAAAGTGGATCAATCCTTCGTGCACGAAATTGACGCCGACACCGACGACGCCACGATCATTAGCGCGGTGATCAGCATGGGCGGCAGCATGAAGCACCGGGTGATTGCGGAGGGCGTGGAAACCGTCGAGCAGTTGGCATTTCTGCGAGCCCATGGCTGCGACGAAGGACAAGGGTTTTATTTCAGCCGGCCGCTGCCCGCCGCGCAGTTCGCGCAATTACTGGAGGCAGGAATATCGACCGTGGTGCATTGAATTAAATCAATTCTAATTCCCAGACGAACCATTCGGGGCCGCAAACGAGCTTCGCTCGTCCTTCATTGACTTGCCGCGCGGTGCAACCTAACATGTGCCGAAATGCCGGACGC
>CAXMLS010000113.1:0-5388 GCA_964194235.1 uncultured bacterium
GCCGTAGAAGGTGTTGAGGTCAACCGCGTCGCCACCGTTCAGAAGCGCATTACCGGCGCTGTCGTATACCTGCAATACGTCGTTCACGGACTCGAGCACATAACCATTGCCCGCACATAGAGCTTGATCGGGCGGCTCAACGGAGAACTGGTTGCCGCCGTTGGCGAATCGCTGGTCGTGGAAGTTCAGTCCCTGGAAATGCGCGCCCAGCACGGGATTGGACTTGGGCTTGGAGCCCACGGGAGTGCTATTCCCGGGCTTGGTGCCGGGTAGCGATCGGTTAATCGCTATCCCGAGGTCACTGCTGTTGTCGGCGTCGCCGCCGTTCACGGCCGCGTCGATTTCATCCGGCAACCCGGAGACGTCTGTCGCCATCGGCGCGGAGGCGAACGAACTGGTGCCGACCCGCTGGAGCGTCAGCGTAACAGGTCCGAGTTGGGATGGTGCTGCCTCGACTGAAACTGTGCTAGGCACACCTATCAGCAGTGCCAGGCCGAGTGAAGACAGAAACAATCCGCCGAATCGCATTGCGTTCTCCAATGTCTGCGTTGAAATTTACTCCGTAAAATCCAAACTGATATTCTGGAGTTGTGAGCCTGTGGACGATACTAATAATTGCCACTGTTTGCAACAACATGTTGAAATTTGTGAGTACCGGAACTATTTCGCAGGGCTATGTGGGGAGAAGAGAGCTGAGAGGCGAGAGTTTTCAGAAGCACTTGCTGCTAGAGTCCGTGCTCACTTTGTTCTGCATCAATGCATCCGGAGTCACGTTAACGGCCGCACTTCAGTTCGCAAATCAGCGCCGCTAAAATTTATGACATGCCGGCCAGCTTGCCCAGGCCTTTCATCCTGCTGCGCGCGGCCATGGCGCCGTACTGCTTCATCATCTGGCGCATTTGCATGTATTGCTTGATAACCTGGTTCACGTCCTGCACGGTGGTGCCGCTGCCCTTGGCGATGCGTTTCCTCCGCTTGCCGTCGATCACGCTATGGTCGTTGCGCTCCTGGTTGGTCATGGAATTGATGATGGCTTCGACCTGCTTCAGCTTGCCCTCGTCGACCTTGGCATCTTTCGGCAAACTTTGCAGCGGCCCGACCTTGGGCAGCATGTCCACCAGTTGCTCGAGAGGTCCCATCTTGCGAATCTGTTTCAACTGATCGCGAAAATCTTCCAGCGTGAATCCTTCGGTGCGCAGCTTGCGCTCGAGTTCCGCCGCCGCTTTTTTGTCCACGGCGTGCTCGGCGCGCTCGATAAGCGACATGATGTCGCCCATGCCCAGCACGCGCGACACTATGCGCTCGGGATAAAAGGCCTCCAGCGCGTCGTACTTTTCGCCGAGCCCCACGAATTTCACCGGCGCTCCGGTGACCTTGCCGATGGAAAGCGCCGCGCCGCCGCGCGCATCGCCATCCAGCTTGGTCAAAATCACGCCGGTCAAGCCCAGGCGCTTGTGAAAATCTCCCGCGGAGCGCACCGCGTCCTGGCCGATCATGGCGTCGGCAATAAAAAGTATTTCGCTGGGGTTCAGCTCCCGCTTCAACGTGCTCAGCTCGTCCATCAGCGAATCGTCAACGTGCAAACGGCCCGCGGTGTCCACCAGGATCACGTCGCTCGCGGAAAGTTTGGCTTCCTTGATCGCGCCCTTCACAATTTCCAGCGGTTTATCGGTGCCGGCACCCGGCCAGATCGCCGTGCCTACGGCCTTGGCCACTTGCGCCAATTGTTCGCGCGCCGCCGGGCGATACACGTCGGTGGAAACCACCAGCGGGCGATGGCCGTGCTGCGACAGCCACTTCGCCAGCTTGCCGGTGGTAGTGGTTTTGCCGGATCCCTGCAAGCCCACAATCATCCACACGGATGGCGGCTTCGAAGCAAACAACGGCTTGGCATGTTTTCCCAGCAGCGCGGACAATTCATCGCGCACGGTTTTCACCACCTGCTGGTCGGGAGAAAGTTGCAGCATCACTTCGCTGCCGATGGCTTTTTCGCGGATGTTTTTCAGCAGTTCATCCGCCACGCCCACGTTCACGTCGCCTTCCAGCAACGCTTCGCGAATTTCGCCCAGCGCCACATCGAGGTGCTCTTCGGTCAGCTTGCCCTGACCGCGAAGATTCTTGAAGGTGCGCTGCAATTTTTCGGTTAAATTTTCAAACATTTTCCCCGCTCGAAAATTTCAGACTCATTGACTACGGAATAAACCGTCGTACTCAAAATATGTCCCAGCACTGCGCCATCGCTTCACATTCGATTCTAGGGGAGCCACCGGGGTCGGTCAAACACACCGGTTGATCAGCCGTGAAAGCGGCAACGTCACTACTTTTCCGGTGAAGTGGATTCGTTTGTGCTAAACCTTGGCTCGACCTTCCGAAAACAGATTGGCCCGTTCCCGTGGAATAAAACTGCGGGAACGGGCCAACGAACGGCTAGCACGTTTTGCGGATATGTCGCGGACTACGAGCCGATCTTCACCGTACCACCAGTGGTGCCCGTATCCCCGGGCTGAGATGCAGAAAACGAGACACTGCCGATAGTCACGTTGCAGACCGTCATGCCGGTGGGATACGTCACGTCGAATTTTGCTACGCCGCCATTATTGATAGTGATGCTACCGGGGCTGTAGGTGCCGTCCGCGTTGATGGTAAATGTGTTGCTGCTGTCTTCGGGTGCTGGGGCCGGTTGTGCCATTTTCTTTTCTCCTTTTGTAAGTGTGATCTATTTGGACTGGGGCCGAAAGTTCGTGTCGGAAAGCAAGTCTTGCAAGGCAGGATTCGCGCGCAGGTCTTCGATCACGGTGCCTTTCTGCATGCTTCTTTGAAGGAACTTAATGGCTTCCTGGCGTTCACCCAGATCTTCGTAGGCTTCACCAATATTGGCGAGTATTCCAGGATCGTCGGGCGAAAGCGCCAGCGCAGCTTGTACCCGCGGTAAAGCTTTGTCACGTAATTTTTTCTGGGCATAAAGAACGCCTAGCAGCGATTGCACCTGGGGATCGCGTTCCTTCGCGCTGGCCTCTTCCTCCAGCAATTGCAGTTCTCTTTCACGCGCCGCCGCGGCCTTGTCCGTCTGTTTCAACCACTGGTAGGCGACCGCGAGGTTGTCCCAGACGATGAAATCCTTGTCGTTCTGTTGCAGCGCCTGCTGGATCACCTTGACGGCTTCGTCGTAGCGCTTTTCCTGCAGGTAGAGAAATCCTAGGTTGGCGTAGGCGGCGTAGGTGGGATTCAGTTCGATGGATTTTCCGAGAGCCTTCTCAGCGTCCGGCCGTTTCTTCTGATCGCCGCTATCGAGATAGATGGCGCCCATGTTGAAATACAACTGCGCGTTGTCGGGAGTCAGTTGCTCCGCTTTACGCAACTGCGTAATCGCGTCGTCGAAGCGGCGCTGCCGGTCGTAAAATAAAGCCAGCGTGTTGTAGCCGTCCCAATAATCCGGCCGGAGCGCGCTGGCTCGCTGGTACGCCGCCTCCGCGTCTTTTATGCGGCCGGCATTTTCGTAGGCGTGCGCCGTCCCGTTTAGGGCGTCGGCATTGCGGGGATCCAGCTCCAGCGCATGTTGAAACTCCTGCACCGCCAGATCATGCTTCGCCGTCGCGTCGTGAATGCGTCCCAGCGTCACATATACGGACGGCAAGCGGTCTTGCAGCTCCAGGGCGCGCTTGCAGTTCGCCAGCGCCTCGTCGATCCATTTGGAATCCTGCTCCGTTTGATATTTCAAGCGATACGCTTCGCCAAGCTCGCCAAACCCTAGCGCGAAACGCGTGTCCGTTTTTACGGAATACTCCAGCGCGTCGATGGCGAGCTTCAGATTTCCGGGCTTATCGTAACGCTGGATGTACCCAAGGGCTTTTAAGTACGATTCATACGCTGCCGGAGCGACACTTCCCCCAGTAGTTCGAATCATTTCCGCCGTGACGTTAATATTCATCAGCCGTGCCAGTCGCGACACGGCTTCATCCTGCAGGTTGGCCAAATCACCGGTGCGATCCTCCAGCGCCGCTGAACCGATCTGCCGCAGATTTTGCGTATCGATGAGGTTAACGGTGAGGCGCACGTCCTGCCCCACTCGCTGGATGCTGCCCTTGACTACGACGGTCGCGCCGAGTTCGCGGAAAGCGGCCGCCGGATCGCTCACCTTCCGGCTGCGTACCACGCTGGCGGGTAACACCCACAGCGATTCCTGCGCGGCGCCGAGATTGGAAAGTTTGCTCGTAAGGCTGTCCATCAATCCGTCGGCAACCGGTTCGTCGACTGGATTATTGCCAATGTTGTCGAAAGGCAACACGGCAATGTGTTTTGCACTTCTGGACCCCAACGCCCCGGCCAGGCGTTCGCGCACGGGCGAGAGTAACAGCAGCAAGCCGGCGGCCACCGCAACGACTAATCCCGTTATCACGGGCCACGCATATTTCTTCTTCGTTGCAGTTGGCCACTGAGGAGTGGATGCCCGTTCCACGTACTGCTTCAGTCCACGCGCTGGAGTGGAGGTCACCGTCAGCCCCGAAACGCCGCCCGGTTCTGGATTTTCGGCGAGTTGAGCACGGACGCTTTCGAGATCACCCAGTATTTCCCCGGCATCGGAATACCGGTGTTCCACCTCTTTCGCGAGCGCGCGATATAAAATCGGTTGGAGCATTGATGGAACTGCATCCAAGGCTGCCGGTGGCTGGTTCAGAATCGCAAACGTGATCGCCGCGGTGTTTTCCCGTTGGAACGGATGCATCCCGGTAAACATCTCCACCATCATCACGCCCAGTGCCCAAACATCGGAGCGCGGGTCCACGACGCCGCCCAGGGTCTGTTCTGGCGACATGTACGCCGGAGTGCCGGCTACCGCCATGCTTTGCGTCATGCTCGGTGTGGCGGCCATGCGAGCCAGACCAAAGTCCACAATTTTTGCCACACCGTTTGGCGTAATGACGATGTTCGATGGCTTGATGTCCCGGTGCACGATTTTGCGCGCATGAGCCGCGGCTAATCCCCTGGCGACCTGGACCGCGAGTTGCAATCCGTCGCCAATCGGCAACCCGCCGCGACGTAACATTTTCTGTAACGTTTCACCTTCGTAGTAAGCCATTACAATAAAAAGCTGGCCGGCTTCACCCTCTTCGAGGCCGTGAATCACCCCTATATTTTCGTGATCGAGCGCGGACGCGGACCGCGCCTCGCGAAGAAATCGTTCCTTATCCTGCGCATCCACGGCCAGATCGTGGGGTAGGAATTTCAGGGCAACGGTTCTCTCGAGCTTGAGGTCGAGAGCTTTGTACACCACGCCCATGCCGCCCGCGCCGAGCTTATCTACAATTCGGTAATGAGCGATGGTTTGACCGATAAAGGACTGGGCGTCCGGCATTTCGGCACATGTTAGGTCTGTCTCTTATACACATC
>CAXMLS010000114.1:0-2010 GCA_964194235.1 uncultured bacterium
GCGACAAATTCCGGCGCCCGAGCAGCGCTTTGATCCGCACATTGATGTTTCGTCCCGGCACGGTCGTTAGCGGTCGCTTGGCATTCTCGTACAGCACCAGGGCCAGGCTGAACGGAATGGCCATCTCCAAAAGTCCTGCAAAGTGATTGCGATTGATGTACGTTCCGGTCGCTTCTTCCAGATTATATTTCTTCACATATCCGAAAATGTTTTGCCAGCCGCTCAAATATTGCATTAGCCCGTACAGCGCCTCGAATGTTCCCAACGTCATCAGCCAAGTCACCAGCCGTCGCCGGCTCTCGCGATCCTTCCCGAGCATTCGCGCGAAAAAAAAAGCGATCGCGCAGCACACCAGCAGGATCAAATGTGTACGCGTATCGTGCGGCGCGATGCTTAAACTGGAGAACGTACGGTCAGTATTTTCAGCAGAATTTGCGTTCCACGCCAAATTGTCCGGCCGCAACCATCGCAGCAAACCCAATGGCAGCGGAAGTAGTTGGAAGCACACCAGCCCAATTAACCCAGCGGGCACCGCTGCGCCACGCCACGAACTAGCCCACTCATAATTTTTCGCTTTGAATAGCACGACCGTGGCCGCCCCCAGCAGCACGATCTTCACGATCGCGAAAGAAATCGGTTCTGTCCCGCCAAATGCCAGTACCGCCGCCGTTACGCAAACGATGAGCGAAGCCTCCGCAATCTTCAACATCCGCCCCCGCTCCGCGCTACAAATCTACTTTTCGGATTCGCCCGGTTCCTGGTGATAAGCCGAGTAGTAGTAATCGTTCCTCACGTCCGCGAAATTAATTGTCGCGCCGATCACATGCGACCCCGCATCCACCGCTGACAAATATGCGCGTTGCACCAGCTCGCGCGGCGTCGTCCCGCCGCCCACCACCAGAATCACGCCATCCACCAGCGTCGCCAGGATTCGGCTGTCCGCCAGATTCAATAGCGGCGGCGAATCCAGCACCACAAATTTATATTCCTTCGAAGCTTCGCGAATTAAGCTGCGCATATATTCCGAAGAAAGCAGATCCGCCGGATTCGGCGGCACCGGCCCGCAGAAAAGCACCGAAACGCCAATGGGCGCCGCCTGCCACACCAGACTTCGCCAGTCGCAATTTCCTGTCAGGTAGTTCACCAGCCCCGTTGATCTCGATACCTGAAAAAATTTCTGCAAGCTCGGTCGCCGCAGGTCTGCGTCGATCAGCAAAACCGAATCGCCCAGTTGTGCTAGAGAAGCCGCCAAATTCGCTGCCACCGTAGTTTTTCCTTCGCCCTGTTGCGCGCTCGTCACCAGCAGGGTTGCCGGCGGACGCTTCGCCGTCGAGAGCAACACCGAAGTTCTCAGCCCGTGAAACGCTTCTGCTAGCGCTCCATTCTGGTGCCCGTTCCCTTCCGGCAATTCGATGCGGTTCCATGAAGACTCAAGCGATGTGCCGTTTTTGGCCCCGTTTGCTCCAGTGACCCCGTTTCCCCCCTTGCTTCCGTGACGATGTCCTTCGCCCAGCGCACGCCTGGTATGGAATCCATGCAATCGTCGCGCGCTTCCTGAAATCTCCATCGCCGGTACCGCGCCGAGCGACGGTATCTGCAAAAATCTTTCAATGTCTTCAGAACTCTTCAGTGTGTTATCCAGATGCTCTTGCAGCACCGCCGCCGCTATCCCCAGACACACACCCAGAATCAGCGTGATCGATAAATCCAACAAAATGCGCGGCCGGGCAAATTTCTTCGGCGGGTATGCCGGATCGACCACGCGAATATTTGTCGCCTTCAAACTGCTCGATACGCCCGTCTCTTTCAGTTTCGACAGCAGCCCCACGTACAACTGTTTGTTCGTATCCGCTTCGCGCTTCAAAATATTGTATTGCACCGATTTTCCGGCCACGTCGTTGGCTTGCCGCTCCTGCTCCGTGAACGCCTTCCGCAGCATCTCTTCGTGGCTCACTGCGGCTTTATAATCGTTCGCAATTCCGCCCGCCGCTCGTTCGCGCTCCGACTCCA
>CAXMLS010000115.1:0-4636 GCA_964194235.1 uncultured bacterium
TCCCTACTCCGACTGAATGGAGCTCCGGGAACGAAACATTGCTAAAATTAGACAAGGTTATAGCGAGCCCATTGGCGCGTGTCAACAAATTATCTCGGCAACCGCGCGTCCGATGTCCCGGTTGATTACCGAACGCGTCAATTGCTCAAGTAGAGAGAAAACCGCGCAAGATCGAGTGGGCTTTCGGTTTAACAAGCTGGCCACCATTTCTAATGGCCTGTCCAAAATCCCATCGCCGTATCAGCAAATACTAATTTGCTCCCACGCGTTCCTTCTTGGGCATCTTTACTCCGCCCGGGCACATCTTTACAGTGACGCCCGGAGAATCGCAATGAAGAGACCAACTGGATTACTAGTATTTCTTACAGTGCTTATTGCCTTCGCGCTTTCGTTCCACGCTAGGACCAATGCCAATTCCTCACTTCCGGAGGGGCCCCGCAGGCCGGTGGTCGTCGAACTGTTCACTTCGGAGGGCTGTTCCAGTTGTCCCCCTGCCGATCGGTTTCTCGCGAAGCTTGGATCAGATCAGCCGATCCCAAATGTGGAGGTCATCGCACTCGAACAACACGTGGATTATTGGAACAATCTGGGCTGGACGGACCCGTTTTCTTCCGAATTTTCCACTCTCCGCCAGTATGCTTACGCCGGTGCGCTCGGAAACGGGAACGCCTACACGCCCCAAATGGTTGTGGACGGACAAAACGAATTCGTGGGAAGTCGTGAACGCCAAGCCCAGCAAGCCATCAAACAAGCAGCAATCACGCAAAAAGCGGATGTTTCGGTGACCCCATCGGAACAGCGCGCCGGCGACTCGCCGCGATTTCGCATAAGTGTCGGAAAACTTGTAAATGCCGTCACCAAGGACACGCCGGAAGTCTGGATGGCGATTACAGAAACGGGCTTGCATTCGGAAGTGAAGCGCGGGGAAAACGCGGGAGAAGACCTGCATCACGCTGCCGTCGTGCGCGCCATGCGCAGAATTGGCACCGCAAAAGACAACGGCGAAATATCATTCTTCAGTGAAGAAGTGGTCAAGCTCGATCGCAGCTGGAAGCGCGAAAATCTTCGCTTCGTGATCATCGTCCAGGAAAAAACCAGCCGGCGAATTCTGGGCGCGGGAACGGCATCCTTCGCACAGTGACGCTGAGCACGTTCGCCATGCTTCCTTAACTGCAACACGAAGATTTGCTTCTCACAATTCGGGCTCGAACATGCGGGGCACCTCGCCGCACCCTCAGCAACCCCTTGTCGCAACTAGTCTTTCGGATTATAGTTTTTGCCAGGTTCCACCGTTTCTTGTCGAGGCATGGTTGTTGTCACCCCTCCGGTAATTGGATAGCATGAACGTATTCTGACGCGCTTCCAACGGTCATCGCCGCGATTGAAGGCATGCTTTAATGACGGCTTCCCTGAGACGTGCAAACCAATCCCGGCCTCAATATTAAAAGTAAGAATGGTTAACCATTAAAGGAGCATTACCGATGAGCATTACCGACGAAGTCCTACTCTCGAACCAGAAATATGCCGCAACATTTGATAAAAGCGCGCTGGCCATGCCGCCGGCGCGGAAAATCGCCGTGCTGGCCTGCATGGACGCACGCCTCTCGGTTGAACAACTTCTCGGCCTGAAAACCGGCGACGCCCATATCATCAGAAACGCCGGAGGTATTGCCACGGAAGATGCTCTGCGCTCGCTGATTATTTCTCACCACTTGCTGGGCACGCAGGAGTTCCTTGTCATCAACCATACGGACTGCGGCATGGTTTACGTTCCAAGGCCATGAGTTGCTGGACAAACTGGAAGAAAAGTCTGGGACCGCAGTAATCGCGCCTGTGCACTTCCATACCTTCAAAGACGTTGAGCAAAATGTACGTCAACAGGTAGCGCGCATTAAAAATCACCCTTACGTGCATGGCGTCCCGGTGCGCGGCTTCGTCTACGACGTAAAGTCCGGCAAGCTGAAGGAAGTTCATGAGGCGCGTCCACAGGCAGCGCAGCGGTCCGCGTAAAGCCATGATTGCTGCACACTAAGAATGAATAGACAATTCATTGCGGTTGGCAGTAAACGCGGCCCTAAATTGAATGCCGTCACCGATGCGCTCGGCGCAATCGCTGATTTACTCGGTCCTGGCGTTCAGTTCGAGGTGGTCGGTTTCGAAGTGGACAGCGGCGTCGGTCACACGCCCGTCTCCGCATTGGAAAGCATGCGTGGTGCCCGTCAACGCAGCGATTCGCTGATCCGTATGGCCAAAGAGAAGCGGGAATCGTATTCCTACTACGTTGGGCTGGAAGGCGGCCTGAATGTAATGGAAGAACGCAACTCCGAGAACGACGCACATGTACGTGCTGGCCGGCGTGTTTTTCTGGAAAGCTGGGCATACGTCACCGACGGCTCGCGCGGTTACTTCGGTCGCAGCGGCGGCATTGAAATTCCTCAAGCGCTTGCCCATGAAGTGTTGGAGAATGGTGTCGAGCTTTCCCTGGCCATCGATAAATTTGCCGGGCTTGCCGGGATTCGCGATAACCAGGGAGCTTGGGGAATTCTTTCGCGTGATCTGATTACCCGCCGCGAGGCATTTCGTGTCGCAGTGGTCGCGGGGTTCGCGCCTTTCTACAACGCGAATTTTTATGGTGTCGCGCGTGCAGCTGGTTGATTTGTTGTAAACGCAAAATACATCGCGCGATTCTTAACGCGTTCGCGCACATACTGGAGCAATGACGGGGCAGTGCAGAGCGGTACCCCGTTCAGAGGATACGGCGGCGTGGACATCGTCAAAGGCAACATGGGTTGGATCGAAGTGGTTGTCGGTCCGATGTTTTCTGGCAAAAGCGAGGAACTCATTCGCCGCCTCCGCCGAGCGGAATTTGCGCGCCAGCGCGTGCAAATTTTTAAGCCCGCCATCGACCAGCGCTATTCGGTAAACGAAATTGTCTCGCATTCGGGCCTGGGCATCGCGTCAGACAATGTCAACAAAGCATCCGAAATTATGGACAAGGTGCAACCGCGCACCGAAGTAGTTGGCATCGATGAAGCGCAATTTTTGGGCGATGATGTAGTTGACGTCTGCACCAAGCTGGCGAATCTGGGTAAACGCGTGATCGTCGCCGGGCTGGATACCGATTATCTTGGCCGGCCGTTCGAACCGATGCCGCGCCTTCTCGCGGTTGCCGAAGAAATTACCAAGCTGCTGGCAATCTGTGTCCGCTGCGGTAATCCCGCCGTGCATACGCAACGACTCGTGGAAAGTGAAGAACTAGTCGTCGTGGGCGCCAGCGGCATTTACGAAGCGCGCTGCCGCCGGTGTTTTGAGCCGAACCTGGCGCTTGCGCAAGAGAAAAAGGAGGCTGGGCCGCAGTTGATGATTCGAAGCCGCACCGGTTCCGGCGCCAAGTAACGGTCTACATCCGGGAAACATGAATTTGCCGTCGTTCAATAGCATTTTCCCACCCGTTGTTCTTACACACCGCTCCCACACATAGTTCTCGGCGCATCACCACTTTCGTTAGACTGCAGTGACGAACATGATCATCGAATCCAAAGCACCCACCCGTGTCGATCTTGCTGGCGGAACCCTGGACATTTGGCCGCTGTACCTTTTTCACAAGGGAGCTTTGACGGTCAATGCCGCGATTACCCGTTACGCATCCTGCGTTATAGAAACGAATGCCGCTGGCGGTGATCAGATCCATCTCGTATCCCGCGACATCAAACGCGAGGAAAGCTTCAGTTCTCTGGCGGCTCTAGCCAAAGCGAAACGCTACCGTCTTCCGCTCCTCGCGGAAATCGTGAAATTTTTCCAGCCTGCCGGTGGCTTCACGTTAACCACAGACTCCGAAGCGCCCGCTGGCGCCGGGATCGGCGGCTCCAGCGCAATGGCCGTCGCGATCTGCGCCGCCCTCGATCGTTTTACAGGTACAGGAAAAAGTAAAGAAGACTGGATTCATATCAGTCGTGACGCGGAAGCCATCGTAATCCGCGTGCCCACCGGAACGCAGGATCATTATCCTCCCGCGTTTGGCGGTGCTGCTGCCATCGAGTTGCCGCCCGGCGGCGAACACCGCGTCGAGTTGCGTGTGAATCTCGACGAACTGGAGCGCCGTATTGTGGTCTGCTATACGGGAAAGCCGCGGCAGCACGGCATCAATAATTGGCAGGTTTACAAGGCGCATATAGACGGCAAGCGCGCGGTGCAGAATAGTTTGGAGCGCATTTCCAATGTCGCCCAAGGGCTCCGAGTGGCGCTTGAAGCTGCGGACTGGCCGGAAGCGGGAAGATTGATGCGCGAAGAGTGGTCATTCCGCAAAAGAAATTTGCCGACTATTTCGACCAAGACTATCGATCGCGTCATCGACGATGCGCGCAGGAAAGGCGCGCTAGCTGGAAAAGTTTGCGGCGCCGGCGGCGGTGGTTGCGTTGTCCTGCTGATCGAACCTGACGCGCGTCAAAGCGTGGAGAACGCAATTCGCGACGCCGGGGCGGAAGTCCTGCCGGTAAAGATCGATCGTCAAGGGGTCCAGGTGGTATCGCGCTAAACTAAATAATTCGTCGCTCAACTAGATGTGCTTGCCACTTGCGATCCACTGTTCGAAAGTACAGGAAATGCCTTGAGCACCCCGGCGCTCTCTGTGGCTGTT
>CAXMLS010000116.1:0-4512 GCA_964194235.1 uncultured bacterium
GATGTGTATAAGAGACAGATCACATACATACCATCTTGTACGAAATCGATATGTTGCGTTTCGCTGCTACGCGATTGGTCGAACGCAACTGGAAACATTCGCGAGACGAGTGGGTTTATTTAGAGACGTTTCTACTCCACTATAGAAATCTCATTGAGTTCCTGGGAAACGAAGCACCGAGAAATACTGACCTTCATGTGACAACGATTTGGCAACAAGCAAATTTAACTCCGCCTGCGGAAATAGAGGGAATTTACGCCAAGGGAAAAAAGTTATTCATGGAGTACGAACCTACGGATGCCCAAGGTGGTGGCCGAATTTCTCAATATCTCCACCACTGCACGATGAAACGGATTGAATTTAAGGATTGGCAGATAGACACGATGACGGCAGAGATTGAGCCATTGCTAGCGGAAGTGGAAAGGCATCTCAGATCTAGTGCGGGAATACTTAAGGATGTTTAGGCTGTTAGAATTCGCGAGCCACTCTCTGCCAGTACAGCAACCGTCACGATTACGGCAGCTGCGGTGATGGATTTGGAATCTCCCGTGAAGAAGCGTCGCTTCAAGGATCAGCACAGCCGGCGCGATTCATTAGGGTGCGCCAAGCGCTGCTGCTGTTCATGCTCCGGCTAGTGAGGTCCGGACACGCGATGCGCGCAAGGTCACTGAACTGCTGGCTCCCGCATAGCATTTTTGTGAACAAAATCCACGACAGTGGTGACCTGTTCCCTGGTCAGTTCGAACCATTCCATGATGTCTTCGATACTCGCTCCCGCATCGAGATTCTCAAAGACTGTAGCGACGGGCATGCGCGTTCCACGGAAGACCCAGGCGCCGCTTACTTTTCCCGGGATACTCTCCACGGCCGCGCATTGTGACCAATCTAGCGCTGGCATGCATACTCTCCTTGCGGTCATCGTACACCGGTTCTCACCGCGCTAAAAGAACGGAGACACTAACATGAAAAAGCCCGGACGACGTGTCCGGGCTTTTCGGATTTGCGCTGCCGAGTTTCTATCGCGTGACTAACTGCATGCCTAACGCGCGAAATTCAGGGTCAGTAAATATCGTATTGCTCCCAATGCAGCGTGGCGTCGGATTGGATGATGATGTGTTTGTGCGAGGTTTGCTCCAGTTCGTCCATCAGCAACGATTCGCGAGTCTTCAACGCTTTGGCAATTTCAGGATGCACGCGTAGCGTGAGGTTGGGGCCTTCGTGTCCGGCCATGGCCATCTTGCGCGCTTCCGACTGAATCTCGTAGCACAGCGTCGGGATGGACTTGACCATTCCGGAGCCGGTGCAATACGGGCAAGGCTGGCAGAGCACGCGCTCGAGCGCTTGCTTGGTGCGCTTGCGGGTGATGCACACCAGGCCGAATTCGTTGAAGGACAGCGCTTTCGACGGCGCTTTGTCTTCTTCCAGAGCCTGCTGCAGCGCGAATAAAACTTTGTCGCGGTTGCGGCGCTCTTCCATGTCGATGAAGTCCACCACGATGATGCCGCCAAGATCGCGCAAGCGAATCTGGCGGACAATTTCCTTTACCGCTTCGAGGTTGGTTTTGACAATCGTGTCTTCCAGCCGCGTGGAGCCTTTGCCAACAAATTTGCCGGTGTTCACGTCGATAGCCACCAGCGCTTCGGTGTGATTGATGACGATATAGCCGCCGGATTTCAGCCACACTTTCGCGCGCAAGGCTTTGTCCAGCTCGTGCTGGATGCCGAACTCTTCGAAAATCGGCGTTTCCTTGGTGTACAGCTTCACGCGGCTGACCAGCTTGGGCTGGAAGCGGCTTACAAATTCGACCACCTTGCTGAATTCTTCTTCGTTGTCGATCCAGATGGCGGTGAAATCGTCGCTGACGTAATCGCGAAGAATACGCTCGACGAGATTCAGATCGCGGTGGAGCAGGGAAGGCGCTTTGCGCTGTTCGCTGCGTTCCTTGATTTCATTCCACGTGGTGCCGAGGAACTCGATGTCCGCGCGAATTTCTTCATCGGTGGCGCCGCCAGCGGCGGTGCGTACGATGAAGCCGCCGGGATAGCTGCCGCGCGCTTCGCCAACCAGACGACGCAGACGCGAACGATTATCCGCGCTGGCAATTTTGCGCGAGACGCCGATGTGATCGATCGTCGGCATGTACACCAGAAAACGTCCGGGCAAAGCCACGTGGCTGGTAATGCGCGCGCCCTTTTTGCCGAGCGGCTCCTTGGCGATCTGGATGACTACATCCTGTCCGGCCTTGAGCATCTCGGAAATAAGTTGCGGGCGGCGCGACGGGCCGGAGTGATGGCCTCCCTGATGTCCACGATCGTGGCGCGGAGCGCCGGGTCCGCTGGGACGGCGCTCGAATTTTTGTCCGGGGCGGCTGCTGCCACCGCTGCTGCTTCGTTCCGGGCGTCCGCCACGGCTGTCGGGACGGCTGCCGCGATTGTCGGGGCGGCCTCCGCGGTTATCGCGACCGCGATCCCGGCCACCGCTGCCGCTGCGAAATGGGCGCTGAAAACGCGAGCGTGGATTTCCGCCAATACGCGCGGAGTCGCGAGGAAATTCTTCGCGAGGAACGGCGGCTCCGCCGGCGCTGCGCGGCGCGCGCGTTTCGCCCGGGAGAAGAATCACGTCGTCTTCCACCGAGGGCGTTACCGATGCCGCGGAAGCAAGCGCGTCCACCGGCGCTTGTTCGGCATGCGCGGAGTCCGCATCTTCGTGCGTGGCGTGCTCGTCGCCTTCCTCTCCGTGCTCGGAAGTCTCGTGTGATGCCGCGCCATGTTCGTGGTCGTCGTGCACGCCCAAAGCGGCAGCGTGTTCGGCGCTGTCATGCGCCGCGTCGGCTTCGGCATCGGCGCGGCTGGCTGCGCGGCCTTCTTCTACTTCTTCGCTTTCTTCGTCGGTAAGCTGAGAAACTTCCGCGGAGGAAGATTCTTCCGCTTCGGTTTCCGCGACTTCCAGCGTTTCCTCTTCGTCTTCTTCTTCGAAGATGGGTTCGCCGCCGAGAGGATTGCCTTCTACTTCCTCGGTGATTTCTTCCTGCTTTGCTTCCACCAGACCGGAAGCGAGCGCGGCCACTTGGTCGTCGCTCAGATCTGCGTCCGCGCGTGTTGCCGCCTCCGAATCGCGGCCACTTGCCGGTCCAGTGGGCGACTCCAGAGGAGATGCTTCGTGGCGCGCGGGATTATTGCCATGTGCGGAAAGCGTCGAATCGTCCGCCACACCAATATTTTCTTCCGCGGAGACGGGAGCGGCTTCCGATTCAGCACCCGCATCGGCGAGCAGCCAGCGAGGCAATCCGCCGGAAAAGCGGCGCGGAACATTTGCGCCGGCACCACCGGTAGGTGGCGCAGGCGTTGCGTTGGAAGGCTGTTGCCGCTCGGCCGATTCTTGCGTGCGATTCTCAGCCTCCTGTTCAACCACCGGAGCGGAAGCTGATGCTGCCGGCTTGCCGCGATATTTTGCGAGGGACTCTCCGGGTAGAAGGATCGGCTCTTCGGCATCCGGTCGCGGCGCTGCAGGTCCGCTGGGCCGCGCACTTTCCGGGCGGCGATTATCAAATCCGCGCTGTTCAGGTCCGCGCGGCTCAAAGCTGCGAGGCTGCGATCCGCGATCCTGCCCACGCTGCTGATCGTTCCCGCGCTGATCGTTCGATCCCGGTCCTTGCGGCGAAGCATATTTCGATGATGGCAAATTGCGCGCGCCACCGGGAGCAGGGCGTCCACCGCGACGCCGTCCGCCGCGGCGTCCACCGAAGCGGTTATTGCGTCCGCCCGCGGAATCCCCTCCACGGTCGTTGCCGCGATCATTACCTGGACGGCCTTGCGGGGAATTGCCCGCAAGGCCCTGGCGGTCGTTACCGCCGCGTGGCGGATAATTTTGCCCGGACTTGTAGTTCAAGCCAAAATTTTGCGGCGCGGAAGCATTGGATTCCGGCTGCTTTTCATCCGCATCGGTTAGAGATTCGTCCGGCGTGTTCTTCTCCAGATCTGCGCGCTGCGGTTGGTCCGATTCGTTCTCTGAACTATCCGAAGCCTGCGCGTCTTCGTGCAGTAACTGCGGACCCGTCTGCGAATGCGGTTCGTCGTCGGAAACCTCCAGCAGCGGAGAAGAATCGTCCTGCAGATCCTCCACGTTGATTTCACCGCCGGAGGCTTGTGCCTTGGCGAGCGATTCACCCGGCAGCATTTCGACGAGATGAATTTCGGTTTCCCGAGCGGCGCGCGCTGGGACAGAGGTGGCAACGCGGGGCTCCGATGCTACGGGAGCGGCGTGCGGCGCTTCGTGCCCATGGTCGTGATCGTAATCTTCCAGATTTTCAAAGACGTCGCTGACGTACAGAAAGGCGTCGCCATCGAGACCGATGTCCACGAAAGCCGATTGCATGCCTGGAAGGACGCGAGTGACTTTGCCTTTGTAGATGCTGCCGACGAGGGCGAATTCTTTTTCGCGCTCGATATAAATTTCTACTAGCTGACCTTCTTCAAGTATCGCGACCCGCCGTTCATGGGAGGCCGCGGAAAT
>CAXMLS010000117.1:0-1690 GCA_964194235.1 uncultured bacterium
AGATGTGTATAAGAGACAGATACTGAATAACGTGCAGATTCCGCTCAGCCGGGCCAGAATCGAACTACAGCGCAACGAGCCCGCGAAGGCCGTGGAGGTGCTCGCGGCTACGGAGCCCTACGAACTCGGCACCGGCCCGAACAGCGCCACCTATGCGGCGATGTACTTGCGAGGCGAGGCGTACCTGAAGCTTCACGAAGGCGCAAAGGCGCTTGCGGAATTCCAGAAGATTCTGGACCACCGGGGACTTGATCCTCTCAGCGTGTTCTATCCGCTGGCGCGACTGGGTGTTGCACGCGCCCGTGTGCTACAGAACGATACGGCGCAGGCGCGTACCGCTTACCAGGACTTTTTCGGGATGTGGAAAGATGCGGATGCGGACGTGCCGGTATTGAAAGAAGCTAAAGCGGAGTACGCGAAATTGCAGTAGTTGCGAACGCGTTGGCCCTTACCACCCGGGCCGGTGTTGGTGTCGATGAGGCTCCAACGGTAAATGGCGAAGTCGTCCTGAATAACTAGTTTGTCCATGAGGACCTGGAGATCGGGAAATGCGCTCATGAATTCGTGTGCAGCGGCGGTAATGGCATTTCTTCCTACAGCGGGCGTGCCGTTGTTGATGCTCAGCGAGCCGTTCGGCGAGTAGCAGGCGGCTACGCTTCCGGTGTTCTGACTACACCACGCCGCAGTGTAGCGTTCGGCAAAATTATGCAAATTTAGTGAGGCAGGGGCCATGGTTCGTGTCCTCGATGTAGTTGAACCTGGGACGTCAGCCCGCGAATGAGGACCGAGGGTGCCGCGCCGCCATGAAAATCAAAGACAACACACTTGCAAATGCGACGATGTTGCGGAACTTGGCGATTGGGTGGTTATGGTTTAACAAACTTCCTGCCTGCGGCAGGCAGGCCCATGCGCGAGTGCGGCGTGCAACTATTTGGACGACGACAGAAAAGTCAAAGACCGCACCCTTCGCGAAGGCGGCGAAGGATGCGGCACCCGCAAAATTCTGCTACGCGAATTGCTTATGTTTGTCGTGCTTGGTTACTTCGCGGGAAGCTTGTCAAATTTGCCGGAGCCTTCTTGGTAGAAGAGCGCTCCTTCAGTTTTGTCGCCGCCGCTCCAGTGCTTGTGGCCGCCGGGGACGCGGAGGTAATCTCCCGGCCCGACACGCTTTTCGCCCGCTTCATCCTTATAGAGGTAAGCGCCTTTGATAACGACGATCGAGACATCGTTGGTGTGGGTGTGCATACCGGCGTCGTAGCCCGGGGCGAATTTCGTAAGTGTGCCGTGAGCACCCTTATCGGGCTCGCCCCAAAGGGGGGCCATGGAGACGTTTTCATTGCCGGGCATTTTGGTGAAAGTGGCTTTATCCGCGGAGATGTAGACGACGTCCTTGCTGGAGTCCTTCTGGGCGTGCGCAATACCGACCGATACCGCGGCGATGACTAAGGTGGCTGCTAACGACATCACGAGTGATTTCTTCATTTTGTTTTTCTCCGTTAGTTATTGAGTCGAAATATCCATTTCGACCGCCTGGATGGACACCGTTATACACCAAGGTTTGCGGAGTACGAAAAACTAATTGAATGGATAGGTAAAGGGGGAAATTCCGGCTTACCCCGGACCCCACCCTACAAATCAAGGGCGGGGCACCTGCCTGCGGCAGGCAGGCCCTTCGCGTTTTTGTGAATTG
>CAXMLS010000118.1:0-6447 GCA_964194235.1 uncultured bacterium
GAGATGTGTATAAGAGACAGCTCCTGTGTGGGGTCGCTCCGATGCTCAGGAATCGAAAGATAACGACCAGACGCTGCGAGCCATGCGTGATGAAATGGCGCGCGCCAAAACTCGGCTCGAGCTGAAAATTCCCGGTACTGACCAGCCGGTCAAGCCTTACTACGTTGAATATCGCTTGCTTGACTTGGACTTCCGCGAAATTAGCGGAGAGTTCGGCACCCTGCTTTCCAGCAATCATGCGCGCAGCCGTTTCATGAATGTGGGAGTGCGCGTAGGCAGCTACAAACTGGACAGTTCTAACTTTGTAAGTGATGACGGTTTTCGCGGCTTCATTGGTTCCACTGGATCGGTCGGCATAGATCGCGATTACGATTCTTTGCGTCAGGATCTCTGGATCGCTACGGATCAGGCTTTTAAGGAAGCGGTGGAGACCTACTCGCGCAAGCAGGCCTATCTCAGCAGCCTCGCGCGTCAGTCGGACATCAACGATTTTTCCAAAGCTGAGCCCGTTCATTCGATCGAGCCTTTGGTGATGGCCGATTGGAGCAACCGCAATTGGGATCAGGAAGCGCGGGAAACGTCAGCCGCCTTGCGCGCCTTCCCGCAAATTTACGAAGCTCGCGTCACCTACTATCTCGTCTTTGCCACCGAATATCTCGTCACCAGCGAAGGCACGGAGATTCGCACTAACCGCAGCTTCGCGGCTGTCGAGTCCGGCATGAACGCCCTTGCCGACGATGGCATGCCCATCAATCATTTTTACGCAACGTACGCCGTTCGCCCGGCGGACCTCCCGGCACCCGACGCCGTCCGCAAAAGCCTCAATGTTACCGGCAGCGAATTGATGGCCCTGCGCTCCGCACCCAGCGCGCAGGACTATACCGGACCGGTGTTATTTGAGGCGCGTGCCGCAGGACCTCTGCTTGCGCAGATTCTCGGTCCCGCGCTGAATGGTGCACGACCGCCCGTTTCATTCACTCCGGTGATGGAGCAACTGCTGAGCGGACTGGGCGGAAAGAGCGACTGGATCACCCGCATCGGAGCACGCGTTTTACCCGCTTCGGTCACGGTTGTCGATGATCCCGGCGCGAAAGAATTTAAAGGCACGCCGCTATTGGGCGCTTACTCGGTCGACGATGAAGGCGTTCGCGCGCAAAAAGTCACTGTGGTCGAAAATGGCAATCTCAAAAATGAGCTGATGTCTCGCCGGCCCGGACCAGATTTTGATCGTTCTAACGGTCATGGGCGCTCTGCCTTTCTCAGCGACGCCAAACCCACGATGAGCAATTTATTTTTCACCTCTACCGAGACACTGTCGCCCGCCGACATGAAAAAGAAATTTCTCGATGAGTGCACTGCGCAAAAACTTCCATACTGTTTGGTTGTCCGCGAGATGGATAATCCCACCATCAGCCTGCTGCATCAGGACGATTTCCAGGCTCTGTTGGCCAGTTACGGAGGTGGCGCTGGAACGGGAGATCGACTGCCGCTGGTGATCTACCGGGTGTATCCGGCGGATGGTCGTGAAGAAATTATCCGCGGTGCGCGAATCATTGGAATTAATTCACGGGCCATTCGAAATATCGCTGGAATCGGCAACGACAACTACGTTTACAACTATATGCAGAACCAGGGAAACGGATTTGCCGGAACCGCGCTGGGAGCATTTGGCTCGGCGCAGAACGGCTTACCCGCTTCTATCGTGGCGCCGTCTCTGCTATTCGAAGAAATAGAAGTTCGGGGAGCACGGGGTGAGCCAAAGCGGTTGCCGCTTTTACCTGCGCCGCCGATGACCGCAGCGAAGTAAGCTGCCGCTCGGTCGTCTCGTCTTCAGAATTGGAACGGCTTGCTTATGAATGAACTCACGCGTCGCGGCTTTGTGTACGCGGCCGCAACTCTTGGCGGCTACGTCGTTCTCGTAGGCGTGCAACGTGTGTGCTCATCCGCTTTTGCCGATGGCGTCGAGCCTGACGACGCTAACGATGCCAGCCCAATAAAAATAGCGAAATTTTCTGATGATGGCGCTGCCCTTGGCGCCTCGGCAGTGCCCAAAGTACGCAAAACCGTTGCGCAGTGGAAGGCGCAGCTTGCGCCGCTGCAGTTTGATGTAACTCGCCGCGCTGCCACGGAGTGGGCATTTACCGGTGCGCTTCATGATGAACATCGCCCTGGCTTATACCGCTGCATCGATTGCGACACTGCGCTGTTTGATTCACGCAGCAAGTTCGACTCCGGCACGGGCTGGCCAAGTTTCTTCGAGCCCATCGCCAAGGAAAATGTACGCGAACGAAAAGATATTTCTTTCGGCGTGGTCCGCACGGAAGTTAAGTGCAGCCTGTGCGACGCGCATCTTGGCCATCTGTTTACCGATGGCCCCCGTCCTACGGGGCTTCGCTACTGCATGAATTCTGCCGCGCTACGGTTCATTCCGCGCAAAGTGTAAACTCAGCAGCTTCCTCACTTTGAATGTCACGCGTCATACTGGCCTTTCTACCGGGACAACTCATAACTGCTCAATCTTAAGGTAGTCTAATCGCACCAATGGCACTCCGCGAAAACCTGGAAATCCGCGAAAAAAAACGCGCCGCGCTGCTGAGCGTTGGCTCCGCGATAGTGTTGTTATCCCTTAAAACCTTCCTCGTAGTCCGCACCGACAGCCTCGGCATCTTATCCGAAGCTTTGCACTCCGGCCTGGATCTGGTCGCCGCGGTCATCACGTATCTTTCCGTGCGCATGTCTGATCAGCCTGCCGACGAACGCCATCCCTACGGTCACGGTAAATTCGAAAATTTCTCGGCCTTCGTGGAAACCGCCTTATTGATCGTCACGGCCGTATTCATCATCTACGAAGGCATCGATCGCTTGTTTTTTCACCATGTGCATATTCAACCCACCGTTATTGCCGTGGCGATCCTGCTGGTGGCTCTGACCATCGATTTAACGCGAGCGAAAGCGCTGGATCGCGTCGCCCGTAAGTACAAAAGCGAAGCCATGGAAGCGGATGCTCTGCATTTTTCGACAGACGTGTGGAGCACCATCGTGGTCATCGTAGGCATCGGCTTGGTGTGGGCTGGAGATGCTTGGCATCTTCCCTGGCTCGCATATGCCGACGCAGTGGCGGGCTTGGCCGTAGCCGGCGTGATTCTCTGGGTCGGTTCGCAGCTTGGCAAACGCACCCTCGACGCTCTCGTCGACGCCGCGCCGGAAGGCCTGCGACAGGAGATTGCTCGTGCCGTCGCGCGCATGGAGGGTGTTTTGGACGTCGACCGCGTGCGAGTGCGACGCGCGGGCAATCGCCATTTTGTCGATGCAACGGTGAGCGTGGCGCGCACGGCCAGCCTCGAACAGGTTCACGAGCTAAGCGACGCCATCGAAAAGCGTATCGGCGAAATTGTTCCCTCCGACGTGATGGTTCACGCGGAGCCTCGCGCTCCCCAAGGTGAACATCTGTTTGAGGCCATTCGCGCGCTGGCGCAACGCCTGGGCTTGGCAATTCACGACGTGACCGCGCTGCAACAAGGTAACCAGCTTTTCATCGAACTGCATCTTGAAGTGGACGAAAATTTAAGTTTGCGCGACGCCCATCGCCAGGCCACTAAATTGGAAGAAGGCATTCGCGCTCTGCGTGACGCGGCAACTGACGTGAACATTCATATCGAGCCGCTCGGTACGCATATCGCCACACCCGATGCAGGCGCCGGCGAAATGAAGCTGCTAGCCAACGCGGTCGAGCATTTCTTGAATTCCTTGCCGGCCGAATACGATGAGCTTGTCAATTGTCACGATGTACGCGTTCGCCAGGTAGAACATCGCATACTGGTTTCGTGTCACTGCACCATGAAGAGCGCGCTGCCCATCACAACCATCCATGACGTAACCGCCGCGCTGGTCGATCGCGTGAAGGAAAAATTTCCGCAGATCCACCGCGTCACCATTCATCCCGAACCGGTCGAGTAGCACACGTTTCTAGACGGGTCTTTCAAGCGCCGTCACACCCACAGCATTAGCCGCACGTATGCTCGCATGCCTGCCTGAAAACACCTGCGCGCCTAGAGCGATGATAGCCGGAAAACAAACTACTACGTAGCGAGGCTCTGGTGTTTCAAGCGTCGCGAGAAACGCCGTGCGCAAGATGATGAAACCAACCAGTAACGCTATAGCTAATCTGGCCCCAGGATGTCTCCACAAACGCCAAACACCCCACGCCGCCAGCCCAAGATATAAAGCATTCAACACCACGAATCCCACGGTGACCGACTGATCCACCGGATCTTCTTCCCACGCCGCTGCCAACGGAAACACTTTCCCCGAGAAAGGCAGTAGCTCAATGCGCGGAGTCATCCACATCATAAAAGCACGAGCCCCCGGCACCCACAGATACCTGCGCAACGGATGTCTGGCAGTACGTTCTTTCGCGATCTGTCCGAATGCAGCGTCTTCCTCCAGTGTCAGCGTCACTTCCTCGTTGTACTTTTCAAGCAGACTCGCCACGCGCGTTTTTTCTTCCGGCGAGTCGAATGCCCGTGGGGGAATGTCATCAAGTCGGATAGCCTCATCGTTTAACTTCCACGCAACCAGATAACAGTCTCGCAACTGAAACAGCCAGGTCTTCTCCCAGGCCATAAAACCCTCTGGAACCATCTCGCCAGGCAGGGTCGCGTTCTTCGGCGCAAGAAACTGAACTTCATGTAAAGTCACCACGTTACGTACAGCCCAAGGCGCGAGTGGTAGGACACATCCGAGGGCCATCAGTCCAAAAACTGGAATCACTCTAAACCACTGCCCATCGCGAAGCAGATGCCAGCCGAGCACCAGGCACGCGACAACAAGAAGCAGCGGCGTTTCCGGCCGGCAGAGTGTGCCCAAGCCTGCGGCCACTCCCGCCATCCCGCCGAGCCACTCCGCTGTCACCCGCATATCGACGGACATGCCACCCACGTAAAACGTCGAGCCTCGAAGCCGCAACAGTTGAAGGCACAAAAACAAGAGTGTGAGCGCGGTAAAAAATGTCGCTAGCGTTTCTGTAAGTGGAACCGCGACGTAATTGGCGATAAATGGGCAAAGTGCCGCCATCCACAAGGCCGCGGTAAACAATCGCCGCGGACGCACGGTTTCGAACGCTAGAAAAACCAACACCGCGGCAATGCTGGCGATCGCTATGCAAGTAAGCAAATCGACCGCAACTTGCGCGCTCATCACCCGTAGCCTGGCATCCGCTCCGGTTTTTCCGGTCAACCAGTAAATGATTGCCAAAAACGCCGGGTAGCCCGGCATCCGGATGTCCACCGGCGTGATTGCTCCGCCTTGATCCATCGCGTACCGGTGATATTTCACCCAGTTCGCCGCAATTTGTTCGTACAGGCCGGTATCTCCGGAGTCTGCTGGATACTTCAGAACGAAGAAAAACCGCAGACATGCCCCTGCAATTAGCGCGGCAATCGGATTGGAGAAAACTCGCCTCATGAATGCCACGCATCTTACAATAAGGACAGACGGAATCGAGCACACTCGGCCATCGGGTCGCGATTAATTACCCTACCCTGCCGTCAGGTTGAAAGGTTTCATGAAGGAACGCGGGCCTATATTTTACGACGCGGAGCGCGTGCGCTGGCGCCGCACCAGGTGGGTAATGGAAATTACCGCAGTGCTTTTGACCGTCTCGCTCGCGTATTTCTTCGTAACTATCGCGGTCAGCGTTGATCTTCCGGCCGGATTGCTCCCGGACACCAAGCCCGGACTTCATCCGTTGAAGCTGAATAAGGTCGCTAAACTTTTGCCTATACGCGAGGGCCGCCGCCGCCGTGTGGCCAACATCGGCACCGTTCCTGATAGTTATGATCCGCTTCGCGCGGCGTTTTTTGTGAGTTGGGATCCCAACAGCATGGCTTCCCTGAAGTCTCATTACAAAGACATCGACCTGCTTATCCCGGGACAACTCCATTCCGTCACCGCCGATGGCGCAATTTCCGTCATTGATTATGAGACCAGTCAGAATGCGGTAAAAACATCTCCCACCGAAGCGATTGCGTTGCTTAAAGATGACAAGCTCCATCAATGGATGAAATCCATAAACATCGAAATGCCGATGATGGGCCTCATAGATAATTACGACGGGCTCAATTGGCGTGTTAAGGAATTGATCGAAATGCTGGCTAGTCCCGCCGCGCGCCGCAATCTTGAGAAAGACCTCGTCGAATATGCATCGAAAGCGCACGAAGCAGGCATCGTTATCGATTTCGAAGAAATTCCCGACCCCAGTCAGGTTTATCTCCGCAAATTCACCGCTGAACTCGCATCGGCTTTACATTCTGCAAATCTAAAACTCATGATTGCGCTTCCCGCTCGCGACAATGCTTACGAGTACGGCTTCTTTGGTAAGCAGTGCGACGCCATTTTGCTGATGAATTACGATCAGCATTGGCTTACTTCTGTCTCTTATACACATCT
>CAXMLS010000119.1:0-4341 GCA_964194235.1 uncultured bacterium
ATGTGTATAAGAGACAGCCCTTCTTCAAGTATCGCGCCCCGCCGTTCATGGGAGGCCGCGGAAATGACTAATTCTTTTGACATAAAACTCCTCGGGACGCATCGCCGCGAGCTTGAGCCCGTCGTAGGTCCGAGATACCGGCGCCTGCCCCGGCACTGCCGGGACACACGTGGCCACAACCGCATGGAGGTGGTTTTGACGTTCGAAGGCGGAGGGGATGGCCGTAACACGGCCACCGCTGTAACGATAATTCCTCAGTCTATCGAGGCTAATCCGTTGCGGGATACTTCCCGGGCAAACGGCGGACGATGCTGTCCTCACTCTTAAGTTCCTTAATTTACCGGTGACCGCGAGGCGGCCAAATACATGCGACCGCGTAGTGATCAACTTTTTTCAATTGTTGCAACCCGTGCGGCCAGCCGAAGCGGGCGCGTCCATCGGGCACTGGCGGTTCGTCAGTTGACGAAGCGGCGAAGCCGGACATTCATCACCAGGCCAATCGCCAGGAAAACAAACAACGTAGCGGAACCTCCGTAGCTCATCAACGGCAACGGTATTCCGGTAACCGGCATAGCACCGATGACCATAGCCACGTTTACTAAGACGTGAAAACCGAGCGCTGCTGCGACGCCCATGACCAGAAACATTCCCGCGCGATCTTTCGCACGCTGAGCATTCTGCACCAGACGAAGCAGAAGCGCCATATACAGCCCAAGTGCAAGCAGCACACCTTTGAATCCCTGTTCTTCAGCCCACGCCGACATTATGAAATCTGAATAGCGCACGGGGATGTAGCCCAGTTGATTCTGACTGCCGTTGCCGAAACCTTTTCCCCAGAATCCGCCGGAACCGACGGCGATCTTGGATTGCAGCACCTGATAACCGGAGCCCTTCGCATCATCTTCCGGATGCAGGAAAGACGTTACTCGCTCCCGCTGATACGGTTTCAAGATGTGGCGGCTGACCGGCGGGTAGAAGACGCTCCCTACCAGTAACACTCCGACTATAGAGATAATCGCCGCATGATGCCACTGAAGTCCCGCTAAAAACGCGCCCACCGCCAGCATGGGCAGCAGCACCAGCGCAGTTCCCAGATCGGGCTGTTTTAAAATCAATACCAGCGGTATTCCGACTAAGACCGTACCTTTGATCAAATCCAGCAGCGAAAGCTCATCGGTACGCACTTCCGCAAAGAAGCGCGCCACGACAATGATTATAATCAACTTTACCAATTCTGACACCTGAAGAAATTCCCCCAGGATGGGAATCCACCGTTTGGCGCCAAACCGGCTGTGGCCCATGGCCAGCACGGCGATCAAGGCGGCAATCCCGACGAGGTAAAGAATCGGGGCTTGATCTAGGATTAAGTGATAGTCCAGGCGCGAAAGCGCGAACATCATCGCGAACCCGATTACCAGCCAGCGCACCTGTCTCATGTGCATGCCCGCCAGGGAGCTGCCATGCGTGGCGGAATAGATTTCGATCACGCCGAGCGTGCAGATGGCTGCCAGGATAGCCAGCAGCCACCAATCGTAATCGCGAGTACCCGGTGCGTTTTTCACGGTTTCTTCTCTACCGCCAATTCCGGCATGACCGCGGCGGTGGCGGTTGCCGCTTTGCTGCCGGCATCCGGCTGTGCCACCTGCGTTGTCAGTTGGCTGGGCGACTGCTTATTTTTCTTGTCGTAATAACCTTTAATAATGTCGCGCACCACTGGGCCGGAAGCTGTTCCGCCATGTTGTCCGCTTTCCTGCACCAGGACGGCTACAACAATTTCCGGATTGCGGCGCGGGGCATAACCGACAAACCACGCGTTGTCTTCAAACTTTTTTTGTTTGCCGAGGCGCGTGCGCGTGGCATAACCGATTACCTGAGCCGTGCCGGATTTTCCGCTCAGCTCGATACCCGCAAGCTTCAACGTGCCGCCGGTGCCGCCTTCGTTCACCACGCCGTACATCGCGTCGGTAATTTTTTGCACCGTGGGTTCGGAGATAGCAAAACGCTCTTCGCCCACGTTATGCGCGTCTTTCAACAGGTGCGGTTGTTTGAAGAGCCCGCCGCTCGCAATGCCGCCGATCATGCGGGCGAGTTGCAGCGGAGTTGCGGTGACCGCGCCCTGCCCTACGGAAACGGAAATGGTTTCGCCGGCGTACCATTTACGGTGAAACACTCTTTCCACCCACGGCTCGGAAGGCATCAAGCCGGTTTCTTCCGAAGGTAGATCGATGCCGGTTCGGTGTCCGAGCCCCAGCTTGGTGCCGTAATAGGCGAGGCGGTCGATACCCAGGCGCATGCCCACGTTGTAAAAGAAAATATCGCACGACTCCAGAATCGCTTTGCGCAAATCCACGACGCCGTGTTGGCTTTTTCCGTACACCCAACATTTAAATTGCCGGCCGTAAAACGTGGCGTACCCTGGGCAATAGCTGGTGAAATTTTCCGCCGGAACTTTGTCTTCCAGCATGGCCGTGCCGGTGACGATCTTGAACACTGAGCCGGGCGCGAGTTGCGCCTGGATGGCGCGATTCAATAAGGGATGCAGCGGATCCTCATTGAGGCGTTTCCACTCTTCATTCGAAACGCGCACCGCAAAGTCGTTGGGATCGGGAGTAGGCCGGCTCACCATGGCCAGCACTTCTCCGGTGCGCGGATCGAGAGCCACCACCGCGCCAGGCCGCGTTCCCAGCGATTGCTCGGCGATCTGCTGCAGATCGTAATCGATGGTCAGCTGAATCTGCTTGCCGGGAATAGCTTCCTGCGTGGACAACCGGCCAACTTCTTTGCCAACGCTGTTGACGATCACGCGGCGCATGCCGTCGGTACCCATCAATAGATCGTTGTACTGTTTTTCCAATCCGGTTTTGCCGACAAAATCGCCGGGACGAAATTTGCCGTTGCTGGATTCAATCTGTTGCTCGCCGACTTCGCCGACGTACCCGCTGGCGTGCGCCATAAATCCGCCGGGAAGATACCTGCGTCGCGAAATAGAAATCATTTCGAGGATGGGAATATCGGAGCGATGCGATTCGATAAAAGCAATGTCCGCGTCGGAGGCTTCGGGCTTGATGATGATGGGTTGAAACTTGGGAAGATTCCGCGTGCCGCTGAGCTCTTCTTTCAAGTCCTCCACAGGAATGCCCAGACCGTCGGCGATACCGGGAAGATTTTTTTCCACCAGTACGGGATCGTCGCGCAAAAGGAGAACGCTGAAGGATGGGCGATTGTCGACCAGCACACGTCCATCACGGTCCAGCATGCGACCGCGCGGCGCGATCACCGGAATGGAGCGCACGCGATTGCGCTCGGCCATGGAGGCGTATTTCTCGGCGTCGATAACCTGCAATTTCCAGAAGCCGAGTAGCAAAACGCCAATCATTCCCACGATGACGTAGGAAGCCATGGCGAGACGGCCTTGCGGCAAACGATTGTCGTTGCGAAACCAGTACGACACGAAGACCCCGCGCGCGAATGTTCTATGTCAGGGCTTGGGTTGACCCGCTCCGAAGCAACCGGAGTAAATTCGCGTCACGAAAATTTACGATTGCGTTGCTATGTCCGCCGGAACTGTTCCGAAAAGTAATTCAGCGGCGAACCCCGATTCCCCGATAATCCGCTCGAATATCCGAACGTGTAGCGCTGCATTGCAGCCGTTTCCAAACGTAACATCTGGGTTGTCCGCTCGCAAGCCGTCCGGACGAACAGGGTTCCAGAGGCGCATTATTTTTCATGCGCAGACGCCTTGCACGGGAGTTGCCCGCGGGGAGGCGCCAAGTTAAGGTTAGAAATTCCATTATGCCCGCCGAAGCTCACAAACCAACCAGGCTGGCCTTCATTGGCATGTCGGGAAGCGGCAAAACCTTCTGGAGCCGAAGATTGGCCGCAGTGGGTTGGAAAGCGCTGTCTTGCGATGATCTGATCGAACAGCGGTTGGCGCCGCGATTGGCCGCCGGCGGGTATTCGGGGATCAACGGCGTGGCGGCGTGGATGGGCTGGCCGGACAGCGTGACGTATTGGGAACGCGAAGCGGAATACCTGGCGGAAGAGATTGCCGTGGTGGACGAGTTTTTGTCCAACTTGGAAAAGCGAAATGCGGATGAACCGCTGGTGCTGGATACCACCGGGAGCGTCATTTACGTGCAGAACAATATATTGATGCGCTTGCGGCGGCAGATGACCGTGGTGCACCTGGCGAGCACGCCGGAGGAGCAGCAGTTGCTGGTGCAAAGATATCTGCATGATCCCAAGCCAGTGTTGTGGCGCGGGGCCTTTCACGTAAAGGACCGCGAGACGCCGCGGGAAACCGTGGCGCGGTGCTATCCCATGCCTGTCTCTTATACACAT
>CAXMLS010000120.1:0-1700 GCA_964194235.1 uncultured bacterium
GTGAAGGTGCCAAGGCCATCCCTTACTTCAGGGCCGCGGCCCGCACAGAACCGAATCGCGCGGACATCTGGTCATGGCTTGCCACAGCGCAGGAAATGACCGGCGAGGTGCACGCCGAGATCGCTAGCATTCGGCAAGGTCTTGCTTTGCAACCACAGAACATCGACCTCCTCTACTTGCTCGGTCACGCGTACGAACGACTTGGCAAGGAGGAAGTCACAGGCTTGCAAAAATCGGCGCCGGGATCTGCACGCGCGGAACAATTGTTGGCGGAAAGCTACTCAGCGAGTAGTGAATGGCCGTCGGCAGTGATTCATTTCCAGAATTCTCTGGCTTCAGCGCCCGATATGCGGGGGGTGCATGTCGAGATGGGTGAATTGCTCTTGCGCGAAGGAAAACCGCAGCGCGCCGCACTGGAGCTTGAAGAAGAATTGCGCCAGTTTCCTGATAGCTTGCGGGCAATCGTGCGCCGTGGAGAAGTAAAACTCGTGACGGGTGACGAAGCAGGAGCACTGCTGGACTGGGCGCGCGCGCTGGAAACTGACGCAGCGCAAGCGGAAAGAATCCTCGGCATCCGAGAAACAGAATCCGAGGAAGCACCTTTCGATCAGCTTTCCCCCGCTTTACGTGAAAGCATGCAGCAGCATAAGGCAGAGTTGCAGAAAGAGAACACCCCGGCCGTACATTTGGCGCTCGCATTTATCGCGACGCAAAATGGCGATACTGCGGCTGCGACCGCCGAGGTCAGTCAAATAAGTTCACGAGAGACTAGCGCTCCGGCCTCGCATTCTTGCGCGGAAGCCGAGGTGCGCCAGTCCCTGAAATATGAGCATCTTACAAATGTGAAGCGGTGCGGCGTTCAGGTACTGACGCCAACATCGCCGGTTAATTTTCGTATCCTGGTTGCGGGCGCTTTGTTTGAAACAGGCGATTACGAGACATCTCTTGAAATACTTTCCAAACTGCCACCCTCTGATCGGCATTCTCCCGAAGTCGCTTATTGGCGAGCGCGGGGTTACGAACAACTTGCGACGGCGGCGTATCTCAAACTTTACGAATCGGACGCAAACTCTTATCGCACGCATCAACTGAGCGGTGATTTGGCTGCAGCGAAAGACGACGACGGCAAGGCCATCGAAGAATATCGCGCAGCGATCGCTCTGAAACCTGCTTTGCCAAATTTACATTACAGCCTGGGCCACGTGCTCTGGAAAGATCTGAAGGTGGATGAAGCGCGCCGGGAATTTGAAGCTGAATTGAAGCTGAATCCGCGGCACCCGGGAGCTCTGAATGAACTCGGAGATACTTACCTGCTCGAGCATCAACCGGAGAAGGCGCTACCGTTTTTGACCCAGGCGCTGGCCATGGATCCCGCTAATCGCGATATACATCGCGATCTTGGCACGGCATACTCGGAACTGCGCAATTTCGAAAAGGCCGCATCGGAATTCAGCATCGCGGTTACTGATGATCACGATGGTTCCGTACATTACAAGTTGGGAAGGACGTATCAAGCGTTGGGAGAAAAAGAAAAGGCTGCACGCGAATTCGCCCTCTCGACGAAACTGAATCAGGAATCGCACAGTAAACTTGAAAAACAAACAGAACGGCTGGGTGAAATTGAAAAGTGGGTTCAGGGACCCTGAACCGGAGTGACGGCAGAGTCTGCTGTAACCATTTCTGCTGATCTCTACGGCACC
>CAXMLS010000121.1:0-1794 GCA_964194235.1 uncultured bacterium
GATGTGTATAAGAGACAGGTATTACCCGAACACCGCGTGGCTTTGTTTGCGAAGAGACGCGTTTGAGCGGCTGTATCAATACAAAGTGCGCAATGGAATTCCGACCTGGGAAGAAGCCATCGAACGGGTGTTGGCCGCTGCCGAAGAAGTGGTGCGCACGTGAACGAAAAGCGCATGGAAGAAATCGCCAACGCGGTGCTTTACGAGGGGTACATGCTGTACCCATACCGTCCGTCCTCGGTGAAAAACCGGCAGCGTTGGAATTTTGGCGTGGTGTATCCGAGGAATTACAGCGAATTGCAAACCGGCGCAGATCCGTGGTTTACGCAGACGGAATGTCTCGTGGTCGGAAGCTCCAAGACGAAAATTAAAATCAAGGTGCGGTTTCTGCAGGCCATTTCGCGAACGATCGGCCAGCTGGATGCTCCTGCGACCGAAATGCCAGAGCACGGCGAACCGGCGTTTCATTCGATAGCATCCTTGCGCGTGGGAGAGCAGGTGCTGCAAACCTGGCAGGAGGCGGTGGAACGGGATGTGGTGATTACACCTCGCCGCCTCGACGAGTTGGTGGCCAGTCCGGTAACGCAATCGTTCGCCCTACCGGCACAAAGAGAAATTGAAGCGGCGCGCAACCACGAAAACCAGATCGTGGCGCTGACCGTGCGCACACAGGAACCTATAGCGGGAAAAGTGGACGTGACCGCCGCGCATATTGCGGAAGGCGTACATAAAATTACGCTGAGGGTGGCGAATGAAACCGCGATCAGCGACGCCAGTCAGGCCAGTCGCGACCGCGCGCTGCTGCAATCGCTGATTTCAGCGCACAGCATTCTGATCCTCGAGCAAGGTGAATTTGCATCACTGTTAGAAACGCCTGACGAGTTGCGAGAGCTTGCCGCGGCATGCCACAACGTTGGCACCTGGCCGGTGCTGGTCGGTGAAGATGGCGAACGCGACGCCATGCTCTCCTCGCCCATCATTCTCTATGACTATCCGCAGATTGCTCCGGAGAGCGCGGGCGATCTTTTCGATGGCACGGAGATCGACGAAATCCTGGCGCTGCGCATTCTGACGCTGACGGACGATGAAAAACGCGAGATGCGCGAAGGCGACGACCGCGCGCGGCAAATTCTGGAGAGAACCGAAGCTTTGCCAGCGGAACAATTTGCGAAGCTGCATGGAACTTTGCGGGGCCTGCGACCGAGTTCCGAGGGCCGGCAATGAACGAATTTGAATGGAACCTGCTGGAAGATAAGAACCTGGGCGAGACCCTGGTCATCGCGGGAGTAGAAGTGAAAACCGGCGACCGCGTAAGGTTGCGTCCCGCGAGGCGCGCAGACATTTTCGATATGGCGCTGGCAGGGAAGACCGCGGTCATTGAGTCGATCGAGCAGGATTACGAAGGGAAGTTTCACATCTGCGTGGTCGCGGACGACGATCCAGGTCGGGATATAGGTATGATGCGGCAACCGGGCCATCGCTTTTTCTTTTTTCCGGAAGAAGTCGAGCCTCTTGGTCCAGACGAGCCGGTGCAATCGTCCACGGCGTCAGCTCCCGCGATTCTGGTTGCCGGCATCGGAAATATTTTTTTGGGCGATGACGGGTTCGGCGTGGAAGTTGCGACCCGCTTGGCGAGCCGCACCCTGCCTGAAGGTGTGAAGGTAGTTGATTTTGGCATTCGCGGTCTGGATCTCGCCTACGCCTTGATGGACGGCCCGGGCGTGACGATTCTCGTAGATGCGTGTCCAAGAGACGCCGAGCCGGGCACCGTATATGCTGTCTCTTATACACATC
>CAXMLS010000122.1:0-4023 GCA_964194235.1 uncultured bacterium
TTGTACACCACGCCCATTCCGCCGCCGCCAAGTTTTTCCGCGATGCGGTAGTGCGAGACAGTCTGGCCAATCAGCGATGGAGTGTCCGTCATGCGACGTAATCTTAGGTTGCACGCGGCACGCAAGTCAACGAACACCACACGTTTACGCGAAAATGCGCGCCCGCATGGACCTGATCGAGTGGGACAAACGACTAGACCTGCGCATTAAATTACAATTCACAAAAAGACGGAGGGTGTCCCGGGTTCGCAGAGGACCTGGGTCTTGAATCTGACCTTGATTTTTAATCATCCGCCTTCAAATCACGTAACAAATTTCTCAATGACTGATTCCCCACCGCTCCCTACAACTGCCGTACCGCTGTCCCGATCACCACCCGCTGACCATCCACTCCAATCAGCAAAATAGTATTGTTGTCCACCACCAGCGCTCTAAAGTTATACGTCGTGGTCGGCGACGGCGTCGTCGTCAACTGCAGCGCATTCCCCTGCACCCCGCCCAGCGACCCATCACCTTGCAATACCAGCAATCCATTTACCGGCACGTTGGTAAAAATCTTGGCATCGCCCAGCTCCGTATAATCCACTATCCCGTTGGCAATGTTGTTGGAGTTTGCGCTCGACACCGGAATCACTCCCACAAAGTCTTCCTCGAAACCGTTCGCCAGATTCTCACCGCTCCAGGTGATCGCGTAATTGCCCGCCACGGAAGCCGCGGTGAACGATCCGTTCTGCGCCGTGATGGACCCGTCCGCGACAATATTCAGCGAATTATCCTGAATAAATCCGCGCATCGGCGAAGCCATATAAAAAATAAATTGAAATACTTGGCCGGAAGTCGCGTCCGTAAAGTCCAACGTCCCGCGCCCGGTTCCCGCCGAATCGATGGTGTACGAAAGATTCGTCGCACCGGCTGCTTTAGGGAATACCCTCGGCGAACCATCATTCTGGTCGAATCCCAGGTTCGTGATATCGCCATTCGCATTGGTGGTGAATCTTCCTGCAAGAGTCACTGGGCCGGTCAGCCCTTGATTCAGCACTCCTCCGCCGACCGCAAACACAAAGCTCCCGGGAAATGCGGCCAGCGTTGTGGGCACATTGGATTGCGCCAGCGCCGAACCCGTCGCCGCCGCGATCGAATCATTTTCCACAAATATCATGTGGCTGGCGTCCAACACGTAAAACACATACGAAAAATTTCGCAGCTGGCTGTTCAGTGTCGTGCTGAACGTCAACGTCCCGCGCCCAAATTTGCTGAAGTTGCTCGCATCCATTGTGATATTTCCTGGCTGCAGCGTTAACGGACCAGACGCCGATGCGCCAGTGTTCACATCCATCACTCCGCCGGTGACTCCGCCTGCACCATTCGTCGTGAACTGCCCGATAAAAGATGCGGACCTCTGGCTGCCCAGATCCGGCCCCGAAAAATCAAACGCGTAAGCAGGCGCGAACGTGCTGCTGATATTTTGTAGCCGGAAGTTTCCGCTCATCGTGGAAGTCCCGTCTGTCTCGACCATGAATCCGCCGGAGGTCGAATCCAGCACTATGCTGAACACGAAATTGTCGTTCACGCTCGGGTTCACCACATCGGGATGGCTCAGCGTCAGCGTGCCTTTCCCATCGGAAGCCACGGAGTACGTCGACGCTGGAGCAGCCGTGAAATTAAACGTGCTGGAAGATCCGCCGTCATTCACATCCTCAATCGCCATAGTGATGTTGCCCTGCCCGTCCGCGTGAAAACTTCCCACTCGAGCGATCGAAAGTCCGCTTCCATCGGTTCCGCTCATGATGAATCCGTAAGTCCCGTTCAAGCTCGCCGTCGAATATTTTCCCTGCGGCGTTGGCCCCGGCCCTGGCGAAGGCGTCGAGGTGTAGCCACCCCCGCAGGCCGCCGCAAACAGGCCCTCCAGAATCGCGCAACCCAGCGTCAACCAATTCGCCGCGGCCATCCTTGTTCCCTCGCCGTTCCCTTGTCTGTTCATTCCATTCCCCTGGTAACCGGTCTCTCAGTCGATTCGTGAGTCCTGTGTGGCACTCGCAACAAAATAGCTTTCCGCAATCCCCGAAACACTTACACCCACTCTCTAACCAGAAACCCTCTTCCATGGAAAAAGTTGTCGCAAAACTTCGGCTTTTCTCTGACAACAAATCCCCTCTTCCACACCTTCTATTTGACAGTTTTCCGAACTGCGAACATAATCCCTTGTACGTCACCCTTGGAGGACATCAAAGCTCGCGCCTCAAGATCGTGAGCTTGCACGGATGGCGCCAAAATATATTTTTGTTACCGGCGGTGTTGTTTCCTCTCTGGGAAAGGGCGTAGCTGCCTCCTCCATCGGTTGTCTCCTCGAAAGTCGCGGATTCAAAGTCACCCTGCAGAAATGTGATCCGTACCTCAACGTCGATCCCGGTACCATGAGTCCGTTTCAGCACGGCGAAGTCTTTGTCACCGAAGACGGCGCGGAAACCGACCTCGATCTTGGCCATTACGAGCGTTTCACCCACGCCAGGCTTTCCCGCGACAATAACTGGACCACCGGCCGCATCTACGAAACCATTCTCATCAAGGAACGCCGCGGCGATTATCTCGGCAAAACCGTCCAGGTCATTCCTCACGTCACCGACGAAATCAAAACCACCATAAAAAAAGTTTCCGATGGCGTTGACGTCGTCATCGTAGAAATTGGCGGAACCGTCGGCGACATCGAATCCCTGCCCTTCCTCGAAGCCATCCGCCAGATGCGCTTGGAGCTCGGCGCTGAAAATACTTTGTTCGTGCACGTGACTCTCGTGCCCTTCATCGCCGCGGCCGGCGAGCTGAAAACCAAGCCCACGCAGCACAGCGTTAAAGAAATGCTTGGCATCGGAATCCAGCCGGACATTCTCCTCTGCCGCAGCGACCGCCACATTCCCGAAGATCTGAAAAAGAAAATCGCGCTATTCTGCAACGTCGCAAACTCCTGCGTGATTTCCATGGAAGACGTCGACACCATCTACGCCGTTCCCGTCGAGCTCAGCAAAGAAGGACTCGACACGGAAATTCTTCGCCATCTGAAGCTCACCGAAAAGCCTGCCAACATGCAGCCGTGGCTCGATCTGGTTCATCGCATGCATCATCCTGCGGGCGAAGTGCGCATCGCCGTGGTTGGTAAATACGTCCAGCTGGAAGATGCCTACAAAAGTTTGCGCGAAGCGCTGCTGCACGGCGGCCTGGCCCACCAGCACAAAACCGTTCTCGAGTGGATCGAAGCGGAAGAAATCGACTCCGCCGAAACCGCGGCAACTCGATTGCGCGGCTACGATGGCATCCTCGTCCCCGGGGGCTTCGGCAAGCGCGGTATTCAGGGCATGGTCCACACCATTCAGTACGCCCGCGAACATAAAGTACCCTTCTTCGGAATTTGCCTCGGCATGCAGTGCGCCACCATCGAGTACGCACGCGACATGGCGGGCCTCAAGCAAGCCGACTCCACCGAGTTCGAGCCGCAAACTCCCCACCGCGTAATTTACAAGTTGCGTGAATTATTAGGCGTTGATGAAATGGGCGGCACCATGCGCCTCGGCGCCTGGCCCTGCAAATTGGAGCCCGGTTCGCTCGCGCAAAAAGCCTACGGCAAAACCGAAATCAGCGAACGCCACCGCCATCGCTACGAATTCAATCGCGATTACGAAAAAGCGCTTCTCGGCGCCGGCCTCCGCATCACCGGCCGCACCCCCGACGAAAATTACGTGGAAATTATCGAAGCGCCCGACCACCCGTGGTTCCTGGGCTGCCAGTTCCATCCCGAATTTAAATCCAAGCCGCTCGAGCCCCATCCGCTCTTCGCCGCCTTCATTGGCGCCGCGCTGGAACACCAGCACCACAAATCCCGCCCCGCCGCCACGCCCGCAGCCACGTCTCCGCACGAGCCCGCGCATTCCGAGCCTACCCACGCCTCATCCCACCGCGCATCCCCACGCGCCACCGCCTAAGCACTTCACCGAAACCCGCACAAACACGGAGGGCCTGCCTGCCGCAGGCAGG
>CAXMLS010000123.1:0-7914 GCA_964194235.1 uncultured bacterium
GTACAACTCTGAGCGAGAACGAACTCGGAAAGCTACCCGCCCTTAATCGGAACCTGACGCAACTTCTGCTGGTGATTCCGGGCGCACAGATGAACGGTTATCAGCACGCTTCCAGCGAGAACCCTCAAGGCGGAATTCAAATCGACGTGAATGGCCAGTTTTTCTTCACCAATGGATTCCAACTCGACGGTACGGAGAATCAAAGCGCCATTCTAGGCATTGCGGTTATCAATCCCAATATTGACTCGGTGGAAGACTACAAGGTGACCACTAGCAACTATGACGCCGAGTTCGGCCAGGCAGCGGGCGCTCTTCAGCAGGTGACAACCAAGTCCGGGACAAATAACGTCCACGGCACGATTTTTGAATACCTTCGCAATAACTTTTTCAACAGCGCCAACCCTTTTCTGGGCGCTACCCCTCCACTTCATTTTAATCAATTCGGTGGTTCAGCAGGCGGGCCGATCAAGAGGGACAAACTCTTCTTATTCGGTGACTATCAGGGGACCCGCCGCCACACTGGCGCGGGTGTCGTCACCACCGTTCCAACGGCCGCAGAGCGCGCCGGCGACTTGCGCGCCCTACTCGGCGCGTACATCTGTAGCGACGGTACGACGTCATCCGCACCGTGTCCCAACCCCGTTCTAGTTACGACGACTGAGGGGGCAAGCGCGCCAGCTCAGGCCGGCATGGTGTTTGATCCTACGACCGGGAATCCAGACGGGACGGGCAGGCGGGCGATCTCATCAGGCGGCCAAGTGAATGTGCTGCCTGCGATCGCTGCCCCGATGGCAAAGCTGCTGGGCTTTCTCCCGCTACCTAATACTGGCGGCGTTGGCGCCTTGGCCAACAACTACATTGCTTCGGGAATCGAGCAGTTCAGTGACGATCAGTACGACGTCCGCATGGATTACGCGATGTCCGAGAAATCGCATATCTTCGGCCGCTACACGATCAGCAACTTTAACAAGCACGCGCCCGGTGCCTTTGGCGAGGAAGCCGGCGGACCAGCACTTAACGGCATCAATTTTGCCGGGCATTCAACGGCGCGCAATCAGAGCCTGGCGCTTGGCTGGACCTATCTGTTCAGTCCCACCCTAATTACTGACGTGCGCTTCGGTACCTATCGTTACCGCGTGCGTGTCTACCCGAACGGCGTGGACACCACACCTGCGAAGGACGCAGGTCTGCCCGGTCTGAATACGGGCACTCCGGAGACAAGTGGGATGCCGGCCTTTTATGTCAACGGAGACGGCGGTTTCAATTTCGGATATTCCTTGAACGTTAATCAGTGCAATTGTCCGCTCAAGGAGACGGAGAATCACTTTCAGTGGGTGAATAATTGGACGAAGATTCACGGCAATCACGAGATCAAATGGGGTCTGGACATTCGTCGAGCCCAACAACAACGTGTGCCCAGCGACTCTCACCGTTCAGGCGAAATTACCTTTGCGCCTTCCGTCACCGGCAGCGCAGACGTGGATGCAGCCGCGATGGGCAACGCGACGACTGGTGAGGGACTCGCCGCCTACCTCTTGGGCTTGCCGAGCAATTTCGCTCGTTATTTCACAGGTATCGGGTTTTATCCCGGCCTGCGCCAGACGCGCCTCTTTTTCTTCGCGCAAGATTCCTGGCGCGTCACCCCTAAACTCACCCTTAACTACGGCTTGCGTTACGAAAACTATCTTCCGCAACGGGCGGCCAAGCCTGGTGGGGCAGGCTCGTTTGATCCGAACACCGGAGAAGTCCTTGCCGCGGGCATCGGATCCGTTCCTCTCAATATGGGCGTGAAGCCGTATAACCTGGGATTCCTGCCGCGTCTGGGCTTCGCTTACCGGTGGGTGCCAAGCACGGTGATACGCGCCGGCTACGGACAAACCTTCAGTCCTAGCGCATTCGGCTCGGTTTTTGGCCAGTCCCCCGATTACTCTCCACCGATCACTAATCCGCAATCGTTAGTCCAATCGGGGCAGTACTTGCCCGTTTTATCGCTGTTGAGTGGCCCACCGATTCCCGTCAATCCGCCCGTTGGAGCGAATGGACGATATCTACTTCCGAATGGCATTGGCACATCTTATTTTTTTGATCCTCCAAGCGCCTATCGCATTCCGGGAGCGTACTTCTGGAACCTATCAGTGCAGCACGAATTCACGTCGACCTTTAGTGTGGAATTGGCGTACATCGGAAATGTGGGACGTCATCTGTACGTGAATCCAAACATAAACCAAGCCGTCCCAGGCCCGGGTTCCTTGGACAGCCGCAGGCCATTCTTCGCAAAATTTGGCCTGGAACAGGGAATTTCCGAGACCTGCAACTGCGACAATTCCAGCTACCATGGCCTTCAGGCAAAGGTAGCAAAGCGCGCTTCACATGGCCTGGACTTTTTGCTGACTTATACCTATGGCAAGGCCATGACCAATACGGAGTCGGGCAACAGTCCTGCCAATAACTATGACTTTCACGGTGACCATGGTCCCGCCAGTTGGGATAGGACGCACCAACTGACACTCACCAACAACTATGATTTACCGTTTGGCCGCGGACGGCGATGGGCGGCCAACGTCAACAAGTTCGTGGACCTCGTCATTGGCGGTTGGCAGTTGAATGGGGTCTCGACGGTGGGGTCGGGTCTGGCGTTCACGCCGACCGTTTCAAACGCTCCACTTCTGAACGATTCAGATTTCAGCTCGGTTCGCCCAGATGTCATAGCCAATCCGAATGTCTCCAATCCTAATGCAAACGAATGGTTCAATCCGGCGGCTTACACTTCACCTCAGCAACCTTTTCGCAACGGTACGGCCTCCAAGAGTTCGCTGCGCGGCCCGGCGGAATACCTTTTTAATTTAGCATTG
Organism: uncultured bacterium; assembly: GCA_964194235.1. GTDB lineage: Bacteria > Acidobacteriota > Terriglobia > Acidiferrales > UBA7541 > Acidiferrum. The sequence continues at coordinate 2,853 of CAXMLS010000123.1, forward strand.
GCGAAGACCTTTACCATCACCGAGCGCAAAACGCTCGAGTTTCGCTGGGAAAATTTCAACGCCTTTAACATCGACAACCTTGGCTTACCTAACGCGACTGTCGACGTGGCCGGTGCAGGGACAATCACGTCCACCGCAACAGACATGCGACAGATGCAATTCGGGCTCCATTTCCGCTTCTGAAGTTGCCCGGAATTGGGCTACCAGCGCCGCAAAGCTTCTTTTTTAAGAGGCTGAAGTAGCGAGCTGATGTGCCACTGCGTCGCTCTAAATAATCAGGGAAGGATTGCCGAACTGTGAAAATGTCACCGGAATTGTGCTTTGCAGTGCTTGTCCTGGCCGTGCCCGGCATTATGCGGGCACAGTCGCCGCACATACCCGACAATCCAGCACCGGATGATCGCTACAAAGCGGACATCTTATTAGTCGTGGCACATCCCGACGATGACACTGAAATAGGGCCATATCTGGCGAAAGCAATCTATGACGATCACAAACGCGTGGCCGTAATCTATGGGACGCGCGGCGACTCGGGTCCAAACTTTGTTGGGAATGAACAGGCCGCGGCGCTTGGGGATGTGCGTGAGATAGAGGGCCGGCGCGCAATGGCCTCATTAGGCGTAATGAACGTTTGGTTTCTCCGGGGCCCGGACACGCCTGGGCAGGACGTCCTACACTCGCTCGAAGCTTGGCACCACGGAACTGCTTTGGAACAGATCGTGCGGCTCGTTCGGCTAACACGACCAGAAGTGATTTTGACATGGCTGCCGGATTACGTGGTTGGCGAAAACCACGATGACCATCAGGCTTCTGGGGTGATCGCGACAGAAGCATTTGATATGGCCGGTGATCCGGTTGCATTCCCAGAGCAAGTAGCAGTGCCTCGCGATCACACAAATATCGGTAACTACGGAGAAGGGTTGCGCCCATGGCAGCCAAAGAAGATTTACTATTTTTCTGATGCCACGCATTTTGACTTCTTCGAGGGCCACGGCCCAAGTTACTCTAGCGCGCACGTATCACCGTCGAAGGGCTTGCCCTACACAAAAATTGCGGAGGAATCTTGGCGCTATTATCAGTCACAGAACGACATGCCACCGGCACGGGTAGCTGAGTCTCAAGCGCCACCCACTCGATTTATTTTCGGGAAGTCTTTAGTGAAGAGCACCCCAACCGGTGATCTTTTCGAAGGAATTACACCCGGACGTATTCCTTTCACTCCTGGCCAGACATATGAACCAGCGGCACGAGATGAGGTTTCATTGGAGCTAGGCGGTCCGTGGGCCTTCTATCGCGCTTTCTGGCATGCACATAACATCATGGGCTTGGGCAACCTGTTCACTCCCGAAGCGGGAATTGGACCGGGCGATACGTTATGGGTACCACTTTTGATCCACAATGACACGGATTCGGCGAAGCAAGTTACTGTACGTTCGACTGTTCCAGCAGGTTGGAAAGAAAGGTCGGCTCCAGCAATTTACACGGTTGCGCCTCACGATTCCTACTCGGTGCAGTTGAGCTTGGTGTCGCCAGAGATACAGAAAAACACTTGGCAAAAACTTAGCTGGACCGCCGAGACGGACGGAAAGCAAATTGAACCTGTGGTCCTGCGGGTGAATGTTGTATCAAACGGGCTACCGCAGTAGACACTTTGCAACTCTGAAATCAGCATGTCGAATTCGCTTAGGTTTCCATGGCTGCACCCGCCACCCTTTCTATTAATTCCTGACAAGCACGACCAAGAAGTTACCTACGATCAACTGTAGGAGTGTGCGAAAAGATGAAGAGAGTTGGGGCTCATCCCAGATGGCTGAGCCGATTAACTTTTTGATGGATGCAAATGATGTGCCGAAGTCGCCGATTGAACCGTACGTTCCGTGTAATAGAAAAATTAGGCTCAACAGTTCAGCCACCGTTTGATTGGAAACGTCCGCTTCTGGGCACTTGAGCGCGTTCGCTACGCGTAAGCGAAGTGATTTCAAAATTTGAATGTAGATCGCGCTCATCGGGGCACCTCGACCAGGCCGTCATCTTGTAGCCGGAGTAAAATCGACCCGATGTACCTCGGCTCCACGACAACAGTATCGCCAAAAGTTTGTCTATCTGCGGAGATGTGTTCTTGAATCCAGACAAAGTCGGCGGGAGAAATTGGGCGAAGTAAAAATATTGAAACGCGGTTCTAACAGATGAAATCAGGTGAGATGAACCGCTGACGCAGTATGTATTTTTCATAGTTTCCTTTTCAGGCCCATCGTTTGACCACCGCTCTTCGGTGAGGAACCGACTACGGTTGGTGTCGACTTTCGTCGCACTCTTGATGGCTATTGGGAAGTATACCACGGAGGCCCAGTGTGCCCAATTTTGTCTCCACCAGCAAACCGACCAGTTGCGATGAATTACGATGCATTTTGCTCTAAGTTGAGCCCGTCTCACAGCTTATCGCCCTTCGTAATAAACCATGGTAACTGCTGTAAGTTATTGATTCGGCGTCGATTGGGAACTCTTAATCAGCGAGGCCCATATTAAGCGAAGATTTCGTACGATTTCTGCTGCCAGTCCTTCCCGGCCAATGCTTGGCTTCCGTGGACGTAACGCAGCGTGCTCGACAACGCAGCGTGGCCGGCACGCAGACCGACCTTGTAAAAATCCATTCCTGAATCAATCGCCAGGGAACAGAACGTGTGCTTCAACGCGTGAACATGCGCTGCGGTTTCGGGAATTGGCTGTGCTCCGCGTGCGCAGCGATCCACGTTGACCATCTGAACATACTTTTTAAACAGACGATTAATAACGTCTGGATGGAGTGAACCACCCTTCTGCGAAGCGAAAACATACGAGGTCGGCTCGTTGGTTCGCTTGCGTTCCACCAACCAGCGTCGCAACGCTTTCACTTCGTCAAGAGCAGGTTTCCCGCGTTGCGAGACCAGTTGCTGATTAGTCTTGAGGGAGCCTTTCTTGCGAACAATGACGATTTCCATCGAGGGCCAGTTGATATCCGTCAGCTTTAAGTCGGATGCTTCACTGGCTCGCAATGCATGGTGAAAGATGCTCAACAACAAGGCGTGATCTCTCGCTGAAGTCTTCATTGCCGCGGTCATCACAGCTTCGAGTTGGTCGGCGGTCAGGTGCTTGACTTCGTTCGCGGCTGAAACAGGGCCTATCTTAATAATCGAAACAATCAGCAGTACGTGACACGGCGTCATACTTGCCACGGTTGCGCATAGAACCATCACACAGTAGCAAAGACTTGTTTCATAGCTTCATCAGCCAGCTGGCCGTCGTTCTCTTGAACGTAGACATAACCAGCCGCCGGATTGGAATGGCACAAGAAGCCGGTGACCGCTCCAATACGCTGTGTCCGTTCGTAAACTCGCATTGCTGTTGAATGGCGTATGGTATGGCAGTGAACCATGCTCTCGTGCAGGCCAGCGATACGAGCGTACTTCTTGATGACTTTGTGCATGTAGTGCCGCGACAACCCACCAAAGAGCTTCGATGTCCCACGAGCCTTCGCTAGCGCGACCAACGGGGTCATATCCAACACCGGATTCTGAGAGATCAGCACACGGAACGACCGCGTCTTACCACGCTTTGCTTTCGGCACGCGAACTTTATACCCTCCGGTCAGCGGATCGGAAATGACATCAATGCCCTTGAGTTGAAGGCATTGCGAGACACGAGTTCCCGTTCCGTACATCAAACACAGCGCCAAGTGATGCTCGCGATTGTGATCGTAAGCCACTCGGAGCAGACGGTTGATTTCGATTTCTTGCAGGTATTCCATGGTCTTACTATAACCTTACCGCTCAGGTTTGTCAACCCCATAGTGTAACAGAATATAAAAATGGACTATTCGGCGGCACCTAAAGGACTTAGGTTGTACTATCCTAAGTCTTTCGGTTGCAACGCATTACGAGACAGTGAAAAGCTTGTAATTCTGACCGCTTAGGTATATAAAACGCTTGGACTTAAGAGGGTCAATAGTGGACGCATCGCAGGCAGCGCAGTTCCTCGGAAGGCTCGGCGGCTCAACAAAGACGAAAGCTAAAGCTAGAGCAAGCCGTGCGAACGGTGAGCTGGGCGGCAGACCGCGCAAGTATCCGCCCTGTCCGCAAGGCTACAACAACAAATCTCACCGGTTCACGAAGTCCGGTCGCTGCGCCTGTGGCTATCAGAAGCCAACGACATAACTCCGTCCGAAGCTCCCATACCGAAACCACCGAAGCAAAAGAACAAATATTCAGCCGAGTCCTGGTTGGGAGTGCGGGGCTGTCCGACAAAACCGATTCAGTCGCTGGATTCGCTTCCCGATCCAGCGGACAGTCCTACAGAACAACAAATCGCAGAGCGAATCCGGCAAGCTTTGAGTGACCCAATCGAGCATTGACCAATTAATTCGGCATCGGTGCAATGAAATGGCATGTTCGCGCTTGATCCAAAACAATCTGATTTCCGTTGGGCCGTTTTTGTGGTTCAACTTTTGTTGGCAGACTTCAGAAAATATTTTCTCCGCTGAAAATTTCTGAAAGAGGACCCAACGGCTCTTGGTTCGCTGACGTATGCAGCAGCCCCCGAGGCGGGTCTTCCGGCGAGCTGCCGAGCCTAGCGCCAATGAGCGGCAAGAACCCCAGGCCCTTCCCGGGATCCCCGTGAAAAGGGTACGCCGCGCGTGGCGGGCACCTAGCGTTGGGGTTTTGAAGTTTGCATTGCGGTTTCGTTTTGACGGCGAATAAACAAGCACCTAAGTTAAGTATGGCCGTTAGAGATTCGTCCCATCCTGCTTAACCATTTCTAACTTTGGAATTGCCCGCCATGCGAAACATTGTTGGCTACGGTTACGCTCAAAACGAAACAGGGTCAAAAAATAAGTAAATTGGCGATTACCCGGCCGAAAGGCTACGTCGCACAGATCAAATTCTGCTAACTCGAGGCAAGGGATCATTCTCCCATTTTACCCAATGGGATTCACTCCAGGTTACTCGGTGTGGAGGACTGAATGTAATTGCCCAGCGAACTATTCTCGACAAAACATAAACCTATGGATCTGTCTCTTATACACATC
>CAXMLS010000124.1:0-4218 GCA_964194235.1 uncultured bacterium
GATGTGTATAAGAGACAGGGATAATCTTGTGCGTCGCGTCATCATTCCGGTACTTTCCCCATGCGCGGTTTGCAAGAAACAAGAGGACGAACACAAGTCCGAAGGACACTCATTTTCGCTCGATAAAAATCTTCCGCGCTGGCACGGCTGGCACGCTTTCCGTCGCGGGTTGGCAACGAATCTTCACACCCTGGGAGTTGCTGACAAAGGCATTCAGGCGATTTTGCGACACAGCACGATCGGACTAACTCAGAATGTGTACATCAAGAGCGTCATCGAATCGCAGGTAAACGCACTGGACGCATTGACGGAAAAATTTGAAACTTGCAACGATCTTGCAACGAATCAGCTGCGAGCGATTCAGTGATTCGTCTAACTCGCTGTCAGGAAAGAAGATTCTTGGAGCCGAGGGCGAGAGTTGAACTCGCGACCTGCCGATTACGAATCGGCTGCTCTACCACTGAGCTACCTCGGCCTGTCACTCGTAAGGTATTTTATCACAGCCATTTGCGATCGCTCAATTCACCGTCCCCTTCGCTGCCGTTGCAAGTCCGTTGCAAGTTCCGAGTTTTTCGCTCAACGCATCCATTGCACTCACCTGAGACTCGCTCACACTCTTGACGTACACGTTCATTGTTAGACTCATGTTGCTGTGACGGAGAATCGCTTGGATGGTTTTGACGTCCACCCCAAGCAGGTGAAGGTTGGTTGCAAGGCCACGTCGAAAGGCGTGCCAGCCGTGCCAACGGAGAGTCTCATCCAGCTTGAACATATGGCCTTCGGTCTTGTGATCCCGGTTTGACTTCCGACAGACAGAGCATTTTTCGATGGCCGGGATAATCACGCGCCGTGCCAAGTTGTCGAGGTTAAGAGGGTTTCCATTTCCAGCTTGGAAGATGTACCCGACTGCCGATATCCCCAGGGCTTTGCCGTGGGTATATCGGCAAGCCTACTCAGCCAAACGCACTAGATCACTGAGCCTTAAATTAAGCGCGGCGGCCAGTGCATTTGCGACTTCGATTCCCACGCTTACTTTCCCGAGTTCGATGGAACTGATATACGTGCGGTGAACGTTCGCCCTCTCAGCGAAAGTTTCTTGCGAAAGTTCTAGTTGTTCTCGTTGTCGGCGGACGGCCTTGCCGAAACGGGACCGTGAAAATCTTGTTGCCTTTGGCACGCCATGTTTTTAGTATCCTGCACACGATCAATCTACAGACGATCCTCTACAAACAAACGTTTGTCGATTCGGCTGAATTCGCACACTCTGGGTGATAAACGAAAGGAGGTCAACATCACATGGCGACTAACGAACGATGCCCCAAAAATCCCAGCATGATTAAAGCCTATTGCTGCATTGTCAGGAAATTGCCCAGGTTACGACTGCGAACCCTCGATTCTCTGTCAGAGAAGATTTTTTCAATGGGTATCCTGTGGTGGAGATTTTAAAAGACGGTGGACAGGTAGTTATGTCCGATAGTCACTTCCGCTTTGGCACTCGGAAGGCACAAATGCTTCTTTCCTGCATTGATGTTCTTAGCAGATTCTGGCGCGCCACCGACGCTGAACGATTTTCGTTCCCGTCAGAGTCCATTGAAGATCGAAGACGACACCTCCGCGTGAGAATCTCCGTCGAGATGCGACCGGATTTTGAACGATCTGATGGACTGCAGATAGCCCGCCCCTATCTGCATTTGCGGGCCTTGGGTTCCGACAAAGACCATATGGGCCTAGGTATGACCAAATGCCGAGCCATCTGCGAAGTACAAGATGACCTCCGGCGCTGGCTTCAGAGGCAGGGGGTTCCTGATTAGATGTTCACTGCAATTTCGCGGACTCGGCCTTAGCTTGTTTCAGGATGGGGATGTCCGGGTCGGCGTCTTTCCAATGAGTAGGAAAAGCTCAGATGGCCTTCGCTACTGCGGCAGCCCTACCTTGTGCACCATTTCAGAGAACCGCGGGTCGGAGCGTATGGCGTCGAGTTGGAACTCAGTTTTCAAGCCCTCTAGATTTAGATCGCGCTCCTCGTAAGCAGTGTTGAGCCACCGGAAAGCCTGATTTTTGTCTCCCAAATCGGCATAGAGCAGAGCAATCTCGTATGCAGATGCGTAGCCGGTCTTGCGTTGCGTTTGCTTGGCCTCAATGCCTTTGGTGAGAGCGCGCTTCCAGCCACCTGAACGAAATCCTTGTTCGATAGCAGAAGCAAAATCAGATTCTCTTCGGTCGCCCGAAAGTTGGCCGTACGCCTTCCATTCTCCAATGACCTGCGGGTACATATGTTTCGCCCAATAAGCCTGAACTAAACAACGGTGCGTATCGGCGAATGTCGGGTCCTCATTTGCCAGCTTCTTGCACTCTAGAATGGCTTCGTCGTACTGTCGTGCCCGGATGTGAACGAATCCGGCGTCCACCTTGATGGTCGGTGACAGTGGATCGAGCTGGTGAGCACGATTGATCTCAGTAAAGGCTTCCTGCTCTCTACCCCCATTCCAGGCAATGTCCTCTGCATACCACGCGTGTGCCGTGGCATCGTTGGGATCGAGTTCCAAAGCCTTCTTGAACTCAGCCTCTGCTCCAGCAAAATCCCAGTCGTACTCCATCTCAACCGAGCCCAAGACGGCGTGGGGACGGGCCAACGTCGGATCTAGCTCCAGCGCCTTGCGGGCGGCTGCATTTGCCTTCGGGTAGTATTCGCTAGGAGCGCCGCCAAAATTAGGCAATACGACACAGGCGTCGGCCAGACCCAAATATGCCAAAGCATAGCGCGGGTCTTTCGCGATGGCTTGATTGAAATAGGAAATTGCCGTTGCCGTGTCGGGACCTGTCCGTTTGTTCCAGTAATATCGACCCCTCAGGTACAGCTCATACGCTTCTGGATTTTGGGTACCCTGTCTGGTGATCTGTTGCCTTTCTGAGGCGCTGAGTTTGGAACGCAACTTTTCCGCGATGTCGCCCGCAATCTGGTGGGGTAACCCGATGATCTCTGTGCTTTTGAAGCTGTAGCGTTGCCCCCAAATCTCCGTGTTATCCCTAACATCAGTAAGCTCGGCGCTTACTTCGATGCTGTCCCCCCGTGGCACCACTCGTCCGCTCACCAAGGCCGACACGCCCAAATCGTTGCCGACCTTTTTGAAATCAACATCTTTCCCTTTGTAGCGAAAAACCGCGTTACGCGACTTCACCTTCAGCTCAGGTACATGAGTGAGGCTCGCAATTAACGATTCCGTGATGCCGTCGCTAAGATAGTCCGAATTCGCATCCCCGCTCACATTCGTGAAGGGCAGCACGGCAAGAGAATCAATAGTGGAGCCCGAACTGTGCGAAAGCCAGCGGTACACTCCGTAGCCGAGGCCAGCCAAAATCAGTATGGCCGCCGCCGCGAGCGCCAAGAAACCCTTCTTGTGCCGCGCGAATAACCCGACAGCGACTTGCGTACCGGAAGTGGCAGCCCCGTTGGCCATTGGAACTGTGCCTGACGATTCGGCTGACGAAGGTAAACTCGTACTTGCCTCAGCCATTGCAGTGACTGCCGAGACTTGGCGGCTGGATTCAGTGTCGCGCTTCAGTCGCTGCAAATCGGTCCGAACGTCCGAGGCATGTTGGTAGCGCAGGTTTCGGTCTTTCTCCAATGCCTTGTTGATGATTACTTCCAGCTTCGCTGGTAGGTCAGGATTTAGACGAACGGGTGCGGTCGGGGACTTGTGCAGAATTCCATCGAAGATAGCGGCAGACGAATCGCCTTTGAATGGGAGCACCCCCGTTGCCATTTCATAAAGCACGACACCGAAGGAAAACAAGTCGGTGCGCGCATCGAGGTCCTTCGCCAGCGCCTGCTCTGGTGACATATAGGCGACTGTGCCTAGCGAGGTGCCGGGACTCGTCAGATGCTCTTCGTCAATTCCGAGCGTGTCCATAGTTTCTGTCTGACCCAAAGTATTTTTTGCCGCGGCTACCTTTGCCAAACCAAAATCCAGAATCTTCGCGTGGTCTCCCGAAGTGACGAAAATGTTCGCTGGCTTGATGTCACGGTGGACGATGCCTTTTGAGTGCGCCGCGTCGAGGCCCTCAGCGATTCCGCTGGCAATATCCAGGAGTTTTTCCAACTCGACGGGACGACCCGAAATTAGGTGCTTTAGTGTTGATCCTTCGAGATATTCCATCGCAATAAAAGCTTTGCCGTTTTCTTCGCCAATGTCGTGAATTGTGCAGATGTTGGGATGA
>CAXMLS010000125.1:0-3588 GCA_964194235.1 uncultured bacterium
GACGAAGAGTTCCAGACAACCGAACTTGTCAGGTCCTGTGTCGATCCGTCGCTGAAGTATCCGGTGGCCGTGAATTGCTGGATTGCACCAATTGCAGCGTTAGGAGCGGATGGTGTCACAGTCATGGACACTAGTATACTGCCCGATGGCAGAGGCGAGGGTGGCGGAGGTAACGAGGGTGACGTATTAATCGTCATAGAGAACACTGCAGTGGCTGTTGCCGCCGAGGAGTCGGTGACCGTTACTCTTTCAAGAAACGTCCCGGCCTGCGTCGGAGTCCCTGAGACAAGACCTATCGAACTAATCGACAGCCCGGGCGCAAATCCCGAAGCAGTCCACGTGTAGGGGCTACTTCCCCCGACTGCCGTCACGGCGGTACCGCCATACGACACCCCTACCTGGCCTTGGGGCAGAGAGGATGTCGAAACGCTCAGCGGAGTAATGCCGCCCACGCGTGGGACATCGGCCACGGCGAAAAACTCGCCGCGCGGAAGCCTTGTGTAAGACTCTATGCCATTACTAAAGTTGTAGCGCATCGTCTCGTACCCATTACTTATGTCACTCGGTATTGTCCACCAATCCCCCGTCATGAAGATCCTGCTATCCCCGTCAGTCATCATGCTGGGAAGTCGCCAGACCATTCGCCCATCCTGATCCTGAAGCAAACCGTAGTCAGTTATGGCATGACCCGTGCCCGGATCGAGCGACACGCTCAGTAAGTGGAAATCTTGGATCTGGCTGGTGGCCGGATTACCGCAGTAACCTTGTGGTTGTCCATCGCTTTGGTGACCGCAACCGCGGTTGGCGCGTTGATAGTAAAAAACCCTCTCACTGGTGGCGGCAACGGTCAAACCGAGGTCACTGTAGCCGATGTCAGTAATTAAGCTGAATTCTTCGCCATTGCCCGGAGCCTTGTTGGCATCCAATTCATAGAGCTCACCGCCGTAGTAACCCATGGTAAAAACGGCGTGCATGCTGTCGAGAGACTGCATCCAGTGAATATGCCGTGACGATTGGTCGCTGTTCAACATACCAGTCATAGCATCGTGAAGTGGCGGCAATTCGTTGTGAAACTGCTCGATTTGGTTGGTACTGGGATTGTAGCGCTGCAGGGTGCCGCCTTCCATACGATCCCCGCTATCTACTGAGAACCATACGTAGCCGTTCTGGTCGACAAACATATAAAAATCCGAGTTATAGGTGCCCCCGACTTGGCCTAGATTGGTCTTTGCGCCAGTGACGGCGTCTAACCGGAAGAGATAAGAAACTTGCCCGGTATTCTCACCGGTTACAAATACATAGATGTATTTGCGCACTGTGTCTACACCGAGCCCACTGTATGTCGAGTAGTTCGGGTAGATCACCCCGTAGTCGCGGAATTTCCCGGTGGCCAGCTCATAACCGATCATGTGCGAGCCGGTATACGTGACAGACGCGTTCGGACCTTCACTGCCCAAATACGTTGCCATATACAGCCAACCGTTGGACTCCACGATGTCGCTGTGGATTTTTCCTTGAGGATTGGTCTTCGGATCCTCACCACAAATTTTCGTAATGTCATCCGCCAGTAGACTCACCTGCTTGGCCAAGGGATCGTATTTAAAGAACGCCGCTCCATGGTGTGCGTCATGTGTCGAGCTGCCAAAATAGAGGTTACCGTCAGAAGCATAACGGGTGCCTTCCCACTGCCCATCCAAACTCGGCACATATTTATTCAGCGGGAAAGACTGAACTGTTTGCAAGTGGCCGGAAGGCTGAGGAGGTGGCGGAGGCGGTGGTGGAGTGATCGGCGGCGGTGGGGGAGGGGTTTGGCTGGAAACCTTGAATACATAGGCGCAGACTGACCACCCAGTAGCGGTGGCAAACCGAATCTGACACATCGGGCCGACTGGCTTGGTCGCTTGATCAGCTGCGGGCCCTGCTAGAACGATACCCTGAGTCGGTGGGTATTGAATGCCTCCGCTAGCTAGTTTGGCCGTGCTTGTATCTGGCGTGGCGCGCACGCCGAGGCCTGTCGTCAAGCTTGGGGTGACTTGAACGGTGTCTCCGACCGCGAACTGGCCTCCGGGCGTTGGAGTTGGCGTTGGCGTTGGTGTCGGAGTTGGCGTTGGTGTCGGAGTTGGTGTCGGAACCGGATTCGGCGGCGGCATTGGTGTTCCTGGGACTGGAGTCCAGCTGCCATCGAGCGCTTTTCCCGCTAATAGCACGAAGGTGAGAAGCTTCGGTGCCGTGTGGTCAGGTGTGCTTGAGCCGATGAGTTGCTTACGAATCAATCCGACTGCTGGAGCAGTAAGAATTGGAGAAGCTGAATTCCATGTACCGCTCAGGATGGCAGGACCATAGAAGTTTTGAACGTCTCGCAATTCGTATTTGTCCCCATTCTTTAGGTCGGTTATGGAGCTAAGGTCGATCGGCACGGTGGTCAAAGAATCTGGATTCCAAACGGTTATGTGTATGCGGCCTGAAATTTTTGTACTGGGATTTATTTGGAATGTGAGATGTGGCTTGGCATTAAATTTTGAGTTCGCGTCACCACCGCTCGCAGCTTGCCACATGGCCGGAACAGTGTAGCCGGTCGCGCCATCTGATACCCCCGACCCAGTTGGGCTGACGTGACGGGTGCCCAATTTCAGGGTACCAGGACCGTATTCGTTGTTGTCTATTTTCCAATTCTTGAAGCTTTGTGGCGGAACGGCGGGCGAGTAGAGATTGAACAGAACGGCCGCGTCAGAAGACCGTGAGAAGATGTGGTTGCGCTGAATGTTAGCGTAATCCCAGTTGCCTACTTCGAAATCAGGGCCTATGACGTAATTGTCTAAAATTTCTATGTCGTGGTTCCGACCGTCCCACTGCCAACCATTCTGCACGTATCCCGAACCGTACTTGTCAGAGACGAAGAAGACGTTGTTGTCTACTTTGATCCCCTTTGGTCGGTTCTGCCCAATCATAAATTGAATCAAAGCTTGGCCAACCTTCGCACCGCCGTCGAACACGGTATTTTTTAAGAAATGAATGTTCTCCGTGAGAGCGGCCGTTCCAAACAATTGCACCGCATCATCATACGTCGTGCCAGCGAAATTGTTTTCGTAGTTCTTGATCGACCCATTTGAGCCATCGTTCTCAATGTACATCGCGTGTCCGTGGCCACGATCGGGAGCCTGCCAGCCCATATCCAGAACGATGTTGCCGTATGCCTCCATGTCCGAGGCGATCTGTGCCGACAGCCAGTTGCCAATGTCGTGAATGTAACAGTGGACGAACTTGTTGCCGCGACCCTCGACGATTATGCTATTCGGCATCCCGCCGTTGCCATTTTGGTTCGTGGACCTAGCAATGGTGGATGAGAAGAATTCAACGTCCCAAAATTGCACATACTGCGCATCCCCGCGCCAGTTCCCGGCACGGGTAGGACTGTCGAGAAAAAAACTGTCATTGAATGATTTGAAGTCTAAGCTGGCGTGCTCGCCGGGGTAAGAGCGCACGTAGATTGGATTGTCAGCAGTGCCAATCAGTTTCGGCCACCATACATACGGGCCCGGGGAAACGTAGACGCCACCACGCAGATATAGAGTGTCACCAGGCCGAATA
>CAXMLS010000126.1:0-3091 GCA_964194235.1 uncultured bacterium
GTTGTAGCGAGGATGTCAACAGAGCCGAGATAGGTCTATATATGTTTTTAGTCCTCTGGGAGTTCGAAGTCAAGTCAGGTTGTACTGAGCGCTTTCAATCTGCCTACGGCCCATCGGGCGACTGGGTACGTCTTTTTCGCACCGATCATAGTTTTCTTGAGACGCGCCTGTTGCAGGACCCTTCCTCGCCAAACAAATTCATAACCCTTGATTTTTGGCGCTCCCGCAGCGCATATGAATCGTTCACAGAAAATAGAGCCGCCGCTTATTCCGCCCTGGACAAAAATTGCGAAAATCTGACAGACCGTGAAACTCATCTAGGCAACTTTGAAAATTAATCGAGCATTTCCAGTGTTGTACGGGGTCCAGCCAGCCGCTGAACCACTAGGCTTTTTCTGCGGCCTGCTTTCCCACCCACAACGACATCAATCCGTCCGGCGCCAGATCCCGCTGTAAAAATCGTTGCGGCATCCCCGCTTCCCGCAACACCGCTTCCGCCGCAAGATACCCACTGCGCACCGCGCCTTCCATCGTCGCCGGCCATCTCGTGGCCGTCCAATCCCCGGCAAAAAACAATCCCGGCACTTTCGTGTGCTGCTTCGGTCTCCAGCGATCCACGCCCGGTTGCGGCGAAAACGTTGCGCCCACCTCTTTAATCACCGTAGCCTTCATCAGTTGCGCGCCTTGCGCCCTCGGAAGCGCTTGCCGAACTTCGCGTAAACATAAATCGATAATTTCCTGCCGCGATTTCTTCATCAAATCGTAGGAAGCGCTGATCACCATTTGCAGGTACTGCTCCTGATTCTTGTTCACATCACCCGCGTCGCCATAAAGCATCGTCTTGTTAAAAATCCATTGCGTGGTGGTATCCAACAGCGTCACGAACGGATCGTCCATCACCACGCGATCGAACCAGAAGTGCACTCCGGTGATTGGCGCAACCTTGATCTTCTCTAGGTTCCCCAGTGAGGCCTCTGCACGCTTGATGCTCTGCGGCATCAGCTCTAGGAGCGCGTCGTGCGGCACGGTGAAAACGTAGGCGTCCGCCGATTCTTCGCGTTCCCCATCAAAACGCACCCCGCTGATCGCAGCGCCTTCCGTCGTGTTCACTCCACGCACCGGCGATTTCAGCATCACTTCCCCGCCTCGCGCTGCAATCGCCGATTTGCAGCCTTCATACAATTCCGACAGCGGAACGATTGGAACGCCCATGCGGTATCCGGTGCGATTCGAAAGAAACGCCTTCCAGAAAACCTCCACGCCGTAGCGTGCGTCCGTGCGCTCCAGTTCTTCGTCCAGCGCGCTCACCAGCACCACGCGCCAGAATCTCTCGATCGCTGCGGGAGTTTGTTTCCGCCGCCGCAGCCACTCCAGCATCGTTATTCCGCCGGCTTCCCTCAAATCGCTGGTCTGGCCTTTGGCTGCCAGGATGCTCAGCATCGCGCGCGCAATCGACAATTTGTCCCGCATCGCGAGCGGCGCAAATCCGGCAAACGACCCCACCATGTGAAATGGAGCCGGCAACAATCCAGCTTTCATCTCCCCTCGCCGCCCTTGCGGATCGAGAAATAACAGCCGGTCAAAAAATTTTATTTTGTCTGTGGAACCCACGCGCCGGTAAAAATCCGCGAGGTTGGTGCAGCAGCCCAGCGTCACGTGCTGGCAATTGTCAACGTGTTCGCCGTTGGGTAAAACGTAGGAGGTTGCCCGGCCGCCGAGAAACGGTTTCTGTTCGAACAGCCGTACACGCCAGCCTGCTTCAGCCAGCGCGACGCCGCACGCCAGTCCCGCCAAACCGCCGCCGATCACGATTGCGCTTTTCAAGAATATTCTCTTCCGTCAGGCGTCCGAATCGCGCCTTCGCGATAAAAACCATTTTCTCCGCGCGCGATAGCCGCACGCGTTCCCCAAATACGCCGAAGTCTTCCGATTCGATACGCGCCAGCAACGCGCTATACGTGTGCACTAGCAGCCACAAAGCTCCGCGGCTATCCTCGTCCACCAACCCGAGGAGCTTCGCGCCTTCTTGATAACACTGCCATGCGCGTTCCGCTTCAAACCGTAGCAATTCTCGCATTCCCAGTGTAGCTTCGCTTAACCCGAAATCCGTTTTCGAGACTTTATAGCGTGTCAGGTCTTCTTCCGGCAGATACACGCGCCCCAGTTTGTAATCTTCGTGTACGTCGCGAATGATATTCGTTAACTGAAACGCTAAACCAAGTTTCTCCGCCAGGTCCAGCGCCCGCGAATCGCGAAATCCAAAAACATGCGTGCACGTGAGACCCACCGTCCCCGCCACGCGGTAACAATATTCTTTCAGCCGCTCAAAGCTCGGATACGGCTGCACCGTCAAATCCATTTCCGCGCCGGATATTAAATCGTGCAGGTAGCGCGATGGCATCCGGTATCGCGCCATGGTATCGACGAGCGCGGGCATAACCGCTGCCCCTGCGGGCGACGCGTCCAATTCCAGAACACGCTGATGCGTTAATGCGCGATCGAAGGCCGCTCGCCATTTCGCCAGCCCGCGCTGCTTGGCGGCCACATTGTCGCCTTCATCCGCGACGTCATCCACCAGCCGCATGAACGCATACAATGCCGCAAGTCCGTCCCGCTTCGGCTTAGGCAGCAGAAAAAAGGCGTAGTAGAAGTTGCTGTGCGCGGATCGCACGATTCTCTGGCATTCCTCATACGAATCCGCGAGAGAAGATCCGCCTTCGGAACTGTTCGATACTTCGATTGTCGGATTTTTTGCAATGGCCCGCGTAACCAGCGCGCGGCCCAGCAGCCTCGCCTGTTTGCCCTTGCTCACCGACGGCCGCAGATGCAGCGTGTCGTAACCCATGTTTTCAATCGCATCCAGAACCGCCAGCCCGCCTTTGCTGAACATTTCCAGATCGATGCTCAATCTCGTGTCCACCATCTTCGCCAGCGGCGCGCCTTGCGCGAACAAGACTCTGGTTCTCGCAATCAAATCCTCCATCAACTTCACGTAGCGCTCGTCGAATTGCCGCTCGGCAATATCTTTTTCTTTCAATCCGTGCGCCGCCGCCACATCCAGCGGAATATAAATCCGCCCTTTTTCCAGGTC
>CAXMLS010000127.1:0-3969 GCA_964194235.1 uncultured bacterium
ATGTGTATAAGAGACAGCCGCCAATACTGGACGCGTCGCGTTGCGCTGGCCGCGCAGCCCCATCGTCTCCGGTCTCATTGACGAGTTTGACGGCCCCATCACCGGCACCAGCGCCAACATTTCCGGCCATCCCTCGTGCGTCAGTGGCGCTCAGGTCCTGGAGCAACTCGGCACGCGCTTGTCCTTGATCCTCGATGCCGGAGACACCGGCGTGGCTTTGTCCTCCACCATCGTCGTTCTTCGCGGCGAAACGTGGAAAATCGTCCGCGAAGGGGTCATTCCTTCCGCCGACATTGAGAAAACTCTTGCCAGCGCATAATTTTCTTCTCGCGCGAGCGCATTCCTTGTCACGCGTACAACACTCTTCACCCAATTCCGTAGAAACCGCGGCTTCTCGCCGGCTTCCCGGCATATAATCTCTCCCGCATGCCACTCGCGAACGCCACCAAACTCGGCCCTTACGAAATTGTTTCTCCTCTCGGCGCAGGCGGCATGGGCGAGGTCTATCTCGCGCGCGACACGCGCCTCGATCGCACCGTCGCCATCAAAGTTCTTCCCGAATCTCTCGCCGCTGATTCCGACCGCCTCCAGCGCTTCGAACAGGAAGCCCGCGTCCTCAGCACTGTGAGTCATCCCAATCTCCTCAATATTTTTGACGTGGGCACGCAAAGCGGCGTGCATTTCCTGGTCTCTGAATTTCTCGAAGGCCAAACGCTCCGCGACCGCATGAACGCCGGCCCGCTCCCGCATCGCAAAATTCCCGGTTACGCTCTCCAACTAGCCAACGGGCTGGCTGCCGCCCACGACAAAGGCATCGTGCATCGCGACCTGAAGCCCGAAAATATTTTCATCACCGACGACGACCGCGTAAAAATTCTCGACTTCGGCTTGGCCAAGCTGTCGCCATTCGCTTCTGGCCTACACGGAGCCAGCGTCACCATTTCCACTCCCGTGGCCACCACGCCCGGCACGGTTCTCGGCACCGTTGGCTACATGTCGCCCGAACAAGTCCGCGGCGAGCCCGTCGATCACCGGTCCGACATCTTCAGTCTCGGCGCCATCCTTTACGAAATAGTTTCTGGCGCGCGCGCGTTCAAAGGCGATTCCAGCGTTGAGACCATGAACGCCATTCTTAAGGAAGACCCGCCCGAATTGGATCCCCTGCAGGTAAAACTTTCGCCCGCGCTCGATCGCATCGTGCGTCATTGCCTGGAGAAAAATCCTGCCAACCGTTTTCAGTCCGCGCGCGATCTGGCCTTCGCTCTCGGCGCGCTTTCCGGCACCGACTCCTCCACGGCGGCGAACTCGTCGTTGCCCCATTCAAATAAGCGTCCGTGGCTGATCGCGGCGATGGCGGCATTCGCTCTCGCGCTTTTACTACCCGCGATTTACCTTCTATCCACGCGCCGTCCACAAACACCCGAGCGTCTGGAATATTCGATACCGCTTCAGGGAGAAGCCTCGCATCTCGCTATTTCCACGGATGGCCGCATGCTCGCCTACGTCTCGCCTGACGATACTTCCGGCGTCGAGATGCTCACGGTGCAACGCGTCGGCTCTTCTAAAATCACTGTCCTGGCCGGCACGGAACGCGCGAGCTATCCGTTCTGGTCGCCGGATGATTCTTACGTGGCGTTCTTTGCGGACGGCAAACTGAAAAAAGTACTGGCCTCCGGAAGCGCCGCGCCGCAAGTAATCACCGCCGCCTTATCCGCGCGTGGCGGCAGTTGGGGTCGTAGGGGCGTTATTGTGTACTCGCCAACCGTTGCTGGCTGGCTTTGGTCCGTGAACGCGGATGGCAGCAACGCCGCGCCGCTCACCGACAAGCTTCTTCAATACGCCACCTCGCACCGTTGGCCGCTGTTTCTTCCCGACGGCGATCACTTTCTTTTCTGGAGCGGGAATTTCACCAACGCGCCCGATGATCGCTCCAGCGGCATCTATCTCGGCTCACTCTCCTCCAGAACGAAAAAGTTGCTGCTCCTGGCACGCTCCAATCCCGGTTATGCCAATGGCTCGCTCTTCTACATCGGCGAAAAAGGTTCCTTGCGGGAAATTTCGTTGGACATCGCCAAAGCCACGCTTTCCGGTGAGACGCGCGTCGTCGCTTCCAATGTCGGCTTTCAACCGTCCACCTATTGGGGCGCCTTCGCCGTTGCAGAAAATAGCACGCTCATTTACAACTCATCCGCCGGCGCTGCGTCTTCGGCGCTCACCTGGTTTGCGCGCTCCGGCAAAGAGTTGGGTCGCGAAGGCAGCGTAGGAGTCCTCGCCAATCCTGCGATTTCTCCCGATGGCAACCGCGTGGCTTTCGATATCGCCGATGTAAAAGCCAACAACGTTGACCTGTGGATACGTGATTTTCGTCTCGGGACCAATTCGCGCTTCACATTTAATCCGGCCGAAGATGTCGCGCCCGTCTGGTCCCGCGATGGAAACACGATCGCGTATCGGTCGATTGCTGCCCATGCAGGCCTTTTCTTAAAACGTTTTCAGGGAATGACCGATCCAAAACTTCTGTACCTTGGTCAAGACACCGATATCGTTCCCAATTCGTGGTCCCCGAACAACTCGCAGGTTCTTTGCAATACCGCGGGGCCATCAGGCTCACATCTCGTTCTGATTTCCGCTGATGCCGGTAAGGTCAGTGAATTTCTCGCCGGGAATACCAGCGAGTCCAATGGCCAAATCTCTCCGAATGGCAAGTGGGTAGCCTATGCGTCCAACGAAACAGGTGAATGGGAAATTTATGTCACCACCTTTCCCGTGCCGGCGGGGAAGTGGCAGGTTTCTCGCGATGGCGGCACCGAACCACGCTGGCGCGGCGATGGAAAGGAAATTTTCTACCTCGACGCCAAAAGCACCGTCACCGCGGTCCCCATCAACGCCGAGGAAA
Organism: uncultured bacterium; assembly: GCA_964194235.1. Taxonomy (GTDB): domain Bacteria; phylum Acidobacteriota; class Terriglobia; order Acidiferrales; family UBA7541; genus Acidiferrum. The sequence goes on from CAXMLS010000127.1 coordinate 2,897, forward strand.
ATTTTTCTTCCGGCAATCCCACGCCGCTTTTTCAAAGTCACGGCCGCGCGCAAATCTCTTCCACCGATATTTTCACCTACGACGTCACCAAGGATGGTCAGCGTTTCCTGATGAACCGTTATGCCAAGCCGGAGCATATCGCCCCGCTGCAGATCGTGCTGAACGCCACCAGCGGGGCCGCCAACTAAATTTCACTTTTTCTTTTTATGTTTGTTTTCGCTTATTCTTGCAGGGCCTGACCAATGAAATCACTCCACTCCGCCACCCGTGCCATTCAGAAAGAACCGCACTGGCCCGCTATTGTCGCCATCATCGCCGATGCCGCTCTCTATCTGGCATTGCCCGAGACGCTCTCCGTCGGCCCGCGCTGGCTCTTATTGGCGATTGTCCTGTTCTTACTGGTGCCGATCACTATCTCTCACTGGCGCGGCCATATGAAACTGACGCGCTTCCTGACTCTGATCGCCAATTGGGTCATCACGCTGTCGATGATCGCCTCGTTGATTTTTCTTATTCAGGGCCTCCCCAAGCATCGCGAGTCCTCAGTGGTGCTTTTGCGTTCCGCTGCCGGACTCTGGCTCACGAACATTTTAGTTTTTGCGTTGTGGTATTGGCGGCTCGACGCAGGAGGACCCCACGAGCGCGCACGTGCCGAAGGTAATCTGAAAAGCGCGTTTCTGTTTCCTCAAATGCTCAGGCAGGGCAGCGACGACTCCGAAGATGATTCCGGCGATGCTGCCGATTCCAGCAGTGCAGCTGCTTCACGCTCGGAGGATGACGGACGATGACGCGGTCGATTCCGGCTGGACCCCGCACTTCCTCGATTATCTTTTTCTGGCCTTCAACACCAGCACCGCGTTTTCGCCCACGGACACAGCCGTTCTCTCGCGCGGCGCCAAGCTAGGCATGATGGCCCAGGCCCTAATTTCGCTCGCCATTCTGGTGCTCATCGCCGCCCGCGCCGTGAATATCCTATAAATTCATCTGGCTCCGATGCGTCAAAAATCATTTCTTATTCCATGCCCCGTGATGTCACCGCAACTACATTCATCCCGACCGGAGCGGGCCGACGC
>CAXMLS010000128.1:0-2058 GCA_964194235.1 uncultured bacterium
TGGCTGCCGTTCGGCGACGGCCCTATAGTCATGTCGATCCCCGGTAAATCAATGTTGATCGGGGAGGACGCCTAGGATGACCATTGCCATCCAGGATGCTCCATTTTCTAAGCTGGTGCGCGTAAAACACGTCTAACCATCGCCACTTCCGCCTGTTGATTACCAGCGAGGAGCATTTCTGCATCGCCGAGTCCGGAGATCCCTACGTCCGAGGTCCTGCAAAATATTCATTCTGGTCTCGCTACCTTGACGTGTTCGATGAAGTCGTCGTGCTCGGACGCGCACGATTGGGTCGTCCTCTAGAAGCTGTTCACCAACGCGCCGACGGACCCGGGGTCTTTTTCCGCGCTTTGCCGGACTACACCGGCCCTTGGGAATACTTGCGCGCGCGCCGCAAAGTACAAATCATCACCCGACTGACCATCGCCGAGTGTGACGCATATCTCCTCCGCATGCCCGGTGTCGTCAGCCAGATGGTTTGGCGGGAAATCGTTCCCTCGAAAAAACCTTACGCGGTCGAAGCGGTGGGCGATCCTTGGGACGCTCTCAGCCCGGGAAGCTGGCCCAGCGTTTTTCGCTCGGTATTTCGGCGCGTCGCTGCTCGTCAGATGAAGCGTATCTGCGCCGGTGCCACGGCCGTCAGTTATGTTACTGCCGTTGCATTGCAACGCCGCTATCCGTCCGGGAAATCCGCGTTCTCCACCGGATTCTCCGACGCTATGATCGAAGAATCTTCGGTTCCCGACAAAATCATTGAAAATAGATATCTTCGCCTTCGTGAAATGCCCTGGAACAATTCACAAAATGGCAGTCCCTTCCGTATCGGTTTTATCGGCAGTTTTTCTCGTCTCTATAAAGGTCCGGACGTGCTCCTGCGCGCCGCGGCTTTGTGTAAACGACTTGATTTTCAACTTGTGATGGTCGGCCAGGGCCGCTATCTCGCCAAAATGAAAACTCTCGCCGTTAACCTTGGCATCGCAGACCGTGTGCGCTTCCTCGGCCAGCTTCCGTCCGGCAGTTCCATTTACGACTTTCTGGACGGCATCGATCTGTTCGTCCTGCCTTCCCTCGCCGAAGGTTTACCCCGCGCGCTTCTCGAAGCCATGTCCCGCGCGTGTCCCTGTGTCGGAAGCGCGGTTGGTGGAATACCGGAGCTACTCGACGCTAGCGATCTTGTTCCGCCGGGTATCGCGGCACTATTGGCCGAGCGTATTGCGCAAGTCGCCGGTGATTCAAACCGCTTGATAGCGATGAGCGAGCGCAATGTCGCGAAAGCGGCACAATTCGATCCTGCGACACTGAATCAGGCACGGCACGTTTTTCTCGAAGCTGTAAAAAACCACTCCGCTAGGTAGGGATTTCAAGTCTATTCGCTGAAAAGTTGATCATCCGACCCGGGCCGTCAGTCTTTGCGCGCAATTGCAATCAGATTCATGCGAAAAGAAGATAATACTTCAATCCTCTTAACTGCGTGTTCGTAAGCCATTCCCAGTCGGTGCAGAACGAAGTTGAAATCCAGCATCGACGGTTTACCCTCGACCAGGCTGATATCAATCCGGGATGCGGCGAATCCCGCTGCACGAAGTAGCTTTTTAAATCGCCATCGCGTGTTGGCGCGGTAATACGTCGGGAAAATGTCGACAGCTTCGAACCCCCGCACCCTGCAATTGAACCACACGTGAAACCACTGCGGCGTCATCCGCGCCGCCGCTCCGTAGTAGTGGAGCAAATTAGTGGTGAACAGTGCCAGCCGCCCTCCCGGTTTCAGTACGCGATAAAACTCCCGCAGTGCAATCGCCGGATTTTCCAGATGCTCCACCAGCCACCGCCCGTACACCACATCGAATGATTCGTCACCGAATGGCAATTCGTTCACGTTTCCGCATACTCTAAAATTTAACTTCGAATTATGTCTGACACTTTCGAAAGAATCGACGCCCAGCACCCTAAAATCATCAGCACCGGTGTTCCTGTCCGGAGAAAATTTTCCGCCGCCGCAACCTGCGTCCAAAACCAACTCCCCTGGGCGCACTATATTTCCTGTCTCTTATACACATC
>CAXMLS010000129.1:0-4836 GCA_964194235.1 uncultured bacterium
AGATGTGTATAAGAGACAGGCGTAACTATAGATACGCGGCCGCCCTAATCGGAACTAGGGAGCCGCGCCGCAACTCGCTAAAATAGGTGTTACACAGCTATTATGCAGACTGGAAGCCCCGGGCACTCGCCGAGGCGAAATCCTCCGCTGCGCGTCTAAGCTGGGCAGGTTCAGGGAACGAATTGGGGCTGGTTATCGTCTTACTAAGTGCACCTCGGAGGCATGGTTGGGAGTAGCTCCTATTGATCGACTGACCGGCTTGCCCAGAGTGGGGGCCGATGCACGCGCTGGCACCAGGCGCCGCGGCAGGATTGCAGGCACAGTCATCACCACCGTCGAAACGTTTCGCCTGGCGGTAGATGCCCTGCGCGCCCATAAACTGCGCAGCTTTCTTACCCTGCTGGGCGTAATCCTGGCGGTAGCCACGCTGGTGGCGGTCATGAGCGTCGTCGCGGGCTTAAATTTTTATGTTGCGGAAAAAATCGCCAATCTCGGTGCCAACGTATACCTGGTGGACCGCTTCGGAATCATTACCAGCGAGGACGCCTGGATCAAAGCGCAAAAGCGTCCGCTGGTCACTTTGGAAGAGTACGAACGCCTGCGCGACAGTATGAAAACCGCCAGCCACGTTGCCGCCACGGATGATCGCACCATGGACGTGCGCTCCGGCAATGTTCTGCTGGAGAGCACGGATCTGACCGGGGTGACTCCGAACTACGCGGACATTCGCAATATCAATTTATCCGCGGGACGTTTTTTAACCGAAGGGGACGACCTGCACCACGCGCCGGTGGCCTTTGTCGGCACGGATGTGGTGAAGAAATTTTTCCCCACGGTCGATCCTATCGGCAAGACAATCCGCGCGGGAACGAACACCTATGAAGTGGTAGGAGTGGCCGGCGAAATTGGTAGCGCTTTCGGACAGTCGCAGGACAATTACATTCTTATCCCGCTGACCACCTACTACAAAGACTGGTACAAACCGACCGACTGGCTCACCATTTTTGTGCAGGCCCAGAATGCCGAGGTTATGGATGCTTCGCAGGACGAGGCGCGCATGCTGATGCGCGCATGGCGGCATCTTTCTTACGATGCGCCGGATAATTTCGCGGTGTTTGGATCGGCATCTATTATGGCGCTGTGGCAGCAAATTACCGGAAACCTGTTCGCCGTGGCGGTCAGCCTGACCGCGGTTTTTCTGGTGGTCGGCGGCATCGTGATTATGAACATTATGCTGGCCAGCGTCACCGAGCGTACCCGCGAAATAGGATTGCGCAGATCGCTGGGCGCCAGGAAAAAGCACATCGTCCTGCAGTTCATGACGGAATCGGCGGTATTGGCCGCGGTTGGCGGGATCATGGGCCTTACGCTGGCCTATGGCATCGTCGCTTTTGTGCGCGCGGTTACGCCCATCCCGGTGAAGACGCCGCTTAGCGCGGTAATTATTTCGCTGGGAGTCTCCACTGCGGTAGGACTTTTCTTTGGAATTTACCCGGCCATGCGCGCCGCGAAACTGGATCCTATCGAAGCGCTGCGCGCGGACGGCTGAGGCACACATATGGCGCAATCCAGCACGGAAAATTTAAAACAAGCCATGGACACGCTGCGGGCCCACAAAATGCGCAGCGCGCTCACGGTATTTGGCGTGGTGCTGGGCGTCAGCGTGATCATGCTGGTGTCCGCGCTGATCACCGGGTTCGACGAGCAAATTCAGGAAAACATCAAACAGTTTGGCGCCGACACCGCTTTCGTTTCGCGCTGGGATCAAGGCCCGCACAACCAAAACCGTCCGCTGGAAGAGCGCCTGCGGAAACCGCTCACGCTCGAGGATGCAGGAGCTTTGAAGGAGTCCTGCCCGGCCATAAAAAACGTGACGGTGTTTCTGACCTGGTGGGAAAAACCGCACACGGTGCGCACCAAAAGCGGAGAAGTCGCAGCGATAGATTTTCGCGGCGTTCAGCCGAATTTCGGCCAGGTATACGCCAACGCCGCGGTGCTGGCGGGGAGATTTATCGGCGAAGGCGACGATATCCATCGCGAGAAAGTAGTGATGCTGGGAGAAAACGTCGCGCCAGTGCTTTTTCCGGAAGGCGATCCGGTTGGCAAGGATGTGCTGATCGATGGCTCGGATTTTCGAGTAATCGGCGTGGTGGAAAAACCCAAGGGTGGTTTTGGAATGGGCGACGAAGACCGTCGTGTGCTGATTCCTTACAACACATTTCGTAAGGTTTATCCGGGCGCGTACGAAAATCAGATTCGCTTCCAGGCTTATCCGAACATGCTGGACCAGGCCGTGGATCAGGCCACCGAAGTACTGCGCCGCCGTCGCAACGTAGCCTACGACGCCAAAGATAGTTTTGCGATTCGCACCGCGCAGCAGGAAGTGGAGCAGTTTCACAGCATCGTGGGAATGGTCGCTCTGGCCGCAATCGTTCTCAGTTCCGTGGGCCTGCTGATCGGCGGCGTGGGCGTGATGAACATCATGCTGGTGAGCGTGACGGAGCGCACTCGAGAAATCGGAATCCGCAAAGCCATCGGCGCCAAGAGTAAAGACATCACCTGGCAATTTTTATTGGAAGCCATGACGCTTACCGGCGCCGGCGGGGTGATCGCGCTTGTATTGGTCAACGGCCTGGTGCTGTTGATTCGCGTAACGCTGGAATGGAAAGGCAGCGTGCCGGCGTGGGCGGTTATTGCCGGACTGGTTGTCAGTGTGGGCGTAGGACTTTTTTTCGGGGTGTGGCCGGCGATGAAGGCTGCGAAGCTCGATCCGGTGGAAGCGTTACGCTATGAGTGAGCGGTGAAACTTGAGGCTCCAAACGCCGACTCTGACCAAGCCACAACATCGTCTCTAAATTGCTTGAAGGCGATTGCTAGGGTGTTCTTCTCACTCATTTATAAATAATACCGAATTACGTTCCAAAAATTACAGGCACGTGAACGCAGGTTAGCGCATCGCTAACGCCCCTTTCGGCACGGTCCCGGGTGCGCTCGATGGCGCCGGTGATGCGGAACTTCTCGGCCAGATCACTTCCAGCGAAGTCTCATGCTTTACCAGCATTTTGGAGCGGCGATTTACGCGCACTTCCATGGAATTGGCGCCGTCGGCGTGCAGCTCGGAGATGTTTTCTTTCTGCACGGAAACGCTCTTGTCTCCGCGATACAGCACCACGCGCAGCGCATTTTCCCCAGGGGTAATCGGGCAGTTAAAGCGCAAAGTGTCGCCGCGATGCGAGGATTTCAACGGTGCGGTCAACAACAGGTTTTTTCCGGAGTACACGGCAAGCGTCTGGTCGGTGATTTCGGACATGACGTCGATGTGCAAAGTAGTTTGCTTCACTGCCGGAGCCGGCGGAGGGTTCAACACTGCTGCCGCAAGGGACATCTGCGGGTACTCCCCGAGTGGCAGCGCGGTCGTTAAATTGGACTGTGCCGGGCGAACAGATTTCGGTTTATTCGCGGTGGCAGCGTGACGCTCAGCAGCCGGGCGAACCGCCGGTGTGCTGGCGGTGATTTCATTCAACGCCGAGACGGACGAATCCGAGGTAACGGATGAGCTGACGTTTATAATCGAAGCATTGGAAGTGATCGTTTGCTGCGCGGCATAACTTGAAGGAGCCGCAAAGGAAGCAGTCACCGCCGCTGCCGCTACCGGTTGCATGCGCGAGTGGCGAAAGGCGATGGGCAGCAGCGACACGATCAAGAACGCCGCGCTTCCGATTATCCACATATCTCTGCGCTGCACTGGACGGTTCCACCACACGAGTGTGCTGCGTGCAGGCAATGGAATGCTATGGATGAGCTCCTCCAGCGAATAGCCAACGGATTCCAATGCGTCCGTGGCCCACAGATGCGCGCGCTGAATCGCTTGATCAAATTTTGAAACATTCGCGGAGGCTTCCTGTTCCGGTTGCTTTCCGCGCGCGAACGGATACAACGAAGCGCCAAGAGCTTCGGCGGTGGCGTAACGGTCGGCCGGATCCTTGGACAGGCAGCGCATGACGATATGATCGAAGGCCGGCGGCAGACTGGGGTTGTGATGCGACGGCGGCGGCGGGGTGATCGAAACGATTTGCGCGCAGACGGCGGTGACGGAACTGCCGGTGAAGGGGCGTACACCGGTGGCCATTTGATACAGGATGATGCCCAGTGAAAAAAGATCCGAGCGCATGTCCTGGGTGTGTCCGAGAATTTGTTCCGGAGATAGATACGCGGGAGTCCCCAGCAAATTTCCCGAAGTGGAAACTTGCGTGGCGAACCGCGCGATGCCGAAGTCGCCAAGTTTTACCTGGCCGTCCTTAGTGACCAGAATATTGGCTGGCTTTACGTCACCGTGAATAATTTTAGCGCGGTGTGCGCGGGCCAGAGCTGCGCTGAGATCGGCGCCCCACACTGCGACCTTTTCGAGCGGCAAGGGCCCGCCATCCAAAGCCTTCTCCAACGTTTTCCCTTCGACGTACTCCATCACGAAATACGGCACGGAGTCGCTGTCGATGCCGACGTCGTAAAGGCCGACGATAAACGGATGCGCGAGTTGCCCGATGATCTGTGCTTCACGGAGGAATTGTTTTTGTAGATCGCCGGAGCCGAAACCGTGAAGAAAGGTCTTGAGCGCAACGGTGCGGCCAATCAATGTGTCGCGGGCTTTATCCACGCGGCTGGTAGCGCCGGTTCCGAGCGTTTCGATAATTTCGTAACGACCTTGCAGAGTGGACATAGGTTCCTTCACCAGGCGAGCGAGCGTACCGCCTGCATGACGAAGTGTGAAGAAATGGCCTGCTGCCGCCAATGACCCAAAAGTTCCGATAAGGAAAACTTTTGTACTTGCCCTAAAGG
>CAXMLS010000130.1:0-1712 GCA_964194235.1 uncultured bacterium
TGGTGGTGACAATAATTACGGTATGCGAGGGCGCGGCGTTCAGGGCAGCTTTGATGGTGACGATTTCGTCGGCGGTATTGCGGATCGGTGGATCGAGCACGTGAATTGCTTCGACGGGCACGCCTTCGTGCACAAGAATGTGAAGGTTGTAATATTCCTCGCCGAAAAACTGCACGCCCATGGCTTCGAGCGATTTGCCGGGCTCGGTAATATGAGTGAGCCAGATTTCCTTGGCGTAACCGGCACGATAAAGTTTGGCGGCTTCCAGAGCACGAATGGGCATGCGGCCGCTGAGAACGGCAATAGCCTGTGCGTGAGCAAGCGGATCCTCGACTACGAGCCAGCGGCCTGCGTTCAATAAAAATATGATGAGTACGAGAAGAAATAAAATGGCCAGAGGGACCCTCGAGCGGCGGGCAGTGCGCGCAACGGTATTTTTTTGTGCAGGCATATTGCGGAAATCAACAGGCGGACGAATCGTATCCTGCGAGCAGGAGGTGGTCAATCCGGGAAGCGCAGGCTACACTGGCGAACTGACATTTTCGGAGGGTGAATGCGAGCGGTAATCACCGGAGGCGCGGGATTTTTGGGGTCGCATCTTTGCGATCGGTTGCTGGCGGAGGGCTGGGACGTGCTGGCGCTGGATAATTTCATTACCGGCGGGGAAAGCAACGTCCGGCATCTGAGCGGCAACCGCAAATTCCGGCTGGAGAAAAAGGACGTAAGCGAACCGTGGCAAGTGGATGGCGAAATAAGTTACGTGCTGCATTTTGCCTCGCCGGCCAGCCCGCCGGATTATTTGAAGCATCCGATCGAGACGATGAAAGTGGGCTCCGTCGGCACGCAAAATGCGCTGGAAGTAGCCCTGAAAAAGAATGCTAAATTTTTTATGGCGTCGACCAGCGAATGCTATGGCGATCCGGAAATGTCACCGCAAAAGGAAGAATACTGGGGGCACGTAAATTCCATCGGGCCGCGCGCGGTGTATGACGAAGCCAAGCGTTTTTCCGAAGCGATGACCATGGCGTATCACCGGCACCACGGGGTCGATACGCATATCGTGCGGATCTTCAACACCTATGGCCCGCGCATGCGACTGAACGACGGGCGGGCGCTGCCAAATTTTGTTTTTCAGGCGCTGAGCGGACAACCGCTGACGATTTATGGCGACGGCAAGCAAACGCGGAGCTTCTGCTACGTGGATGATTTGATTGATGGAATCTACCGGCTGATGCAGTCACAGGAACATTTGCCGGTGAATATCGGTAATCCCCAGGAAATTACCATTCTGGAGTTTGCGGAACGCATTCGTAAACATTTTGATCATGCGCCGAAAATTATTTTTGAACCGTTGCCGCAGGACGATCCAAAGCGGCGCTGCCCGGACATCAGTAAAGCGAAGCGGTTGCTGCAATGGGAACCAAGAGTGGAGTTAGAAGAAGGATTGAAGCGCACGCTCGCGTACTTCAAGCAGGAGTTTAAAAACCAGCCTGGAAATTAAGTATGCGCCGAATGAACTGCGCGATTTTGACGGGCTCCAAATCAGGTGGCAACAGAATGCGGGTTTCAGGAGTTTGCTGCGGTGCGCTCGGACATAAGGATTTCCCGGCCGAAAGAATAATATTCAAAGCCCAATTCGCGCATGATCGTCGGTGAATATAGATTCCGGCCGTCGACCACCAACTTGCGAGCCATCAGCGTTCCAGCGCGAA
>CAXMLS010000131.1:0-4099 GCA_964194235.1 uncultured bacterium
ACGGCATTGCCGTTCGTGATAGCTACGTTAAGTTGCCCGAAATCCCCGGCGTTGGATTCGAATCGAAGAAAGAACTATTCAGCGTCATGAAAACTCTTTTGGACAACTAGATATTTTCACAGTCGCATTTTAATAATCCAATCACTCCAACTGTATTTCAATCAGCTCGCTAAAATCACCGTCAGTGCATGACCAAAGTATTGATTCTCTTTGGTACCTCTCCCGCCGGAATAACCGCTACCAGCTTTCGGGTTGCCACATCTATCGCCGAGACCGACCGGGCGCCAGAATTCGATACGTATACGAATTTGCTGTCGGGTGTGAACGTAATCCATTCCGGCACGGAACTTGTTGGGGGTCCGTTTGGCGAGTGCACTTCAGGCAAGGAGGCATGCCCGATTAGATTAAGTTCAGGCAACGCATATTCAAATACCGCATTGGCCACGGTGCTGCCTATCCACAGCGATTTGCCGTCTGGCGCGACTCCAATCCCGTGGCTGGGCGTTCCCATTCTCCCTTCTTTAATACCGTACCCGCCCGGCTGGTCGGGAAGTTTTACTCTTCCCGCCTCGGCACGCTTCGCAAAATTCACTACCGCGAAACCATTGAACCCGGAAAGCTGGACAAAAATGCGATTGGTCGAGCCGTCGGCATTTGTTTCAAAGGCCATCGGACGCACGCCGCTGCCTAAATTAACCTCCCAGGCAACTTGCTCGCTTTGCAAATCAACAACCGTGACAGTTTTGGATTCCAACGATCCAGCGACCGCGTACTTGCCGTCGGGAGTAACGTACACATTATGCACTCCGCCGTTTACTGGAATGTTTTTCGCCCGCTTCATGGAGCCTGTGTCGATCACGTCAAGCGACCCTGGCGCGCTGCGAATACCGACGAGCACCTTCTTGCCGTCTTTCGTGACGGCAAGATTATTCGGCCGTCCGCTGAGCGCTACCTCTTGTAAAACATGGCCGCTGCTTGCTTCCACTACATCGAGGACACTCTCCGATTCATTGCTGATATAAACCCGGCTCCCATCAGGACTGAAAGCAACTCCGTGCGGCAGCTCAATTCCCTGAATAGTTTGCACCACGGTATTGGTCGTGGGATCCACGACGTCGACGGTGCTTCCGGCGCTGTTGGTGATATAGATTCGCGTTTTCGATGCGGTCGAAGCTGCCGGGCGCTGCGGTTTGAGATCGCTAATCCATTCCGCAATTTTCAAAAAGTCCGGGTCATTCTGGGTTGCAAATTGCCGGCCACCGGAATGAAACGCCTCGCCTCCCGCTTCGGGGGCAAGCGGATGCATTAAAAGCCTGCTGGATGTCGGATCGCCGGCCACAACTTGCTGGAGAGCATTGTCGAAGTTACGCCGAGATTGCTCCTCGCTCCATGCGGCGCTACCAGCTGACAGGCGCTCCAGATGGAAATTTCTGTTGCCTTCGGAATGGCAACCGTAGCAGCGCGCGTGATCGGCGCGCCGTTTCAAAAAGATGGGCTCGATGTTGGCTTTGTAAAACTGGAAACTCTGAATATCCGTATCGCTTGGAGGAGTTGGCGCTGGGTTTTTCGGCTCTTTACCGCCATTGCGCACCCACTCGGCCAGCATTTGCCATTCCGGATCATTTTGGGACACCCAGAATTTTCCCCCAGTGTGCGTAGGGTCCCCGCCCGCCTCGGGAGCGAGCGGATGCAACAGCAGCCGGCTTTTCATTGGCTCAAGCGGTGTAACTAAAGCGGACACGGTCTCAAAGTTGAGGCGCGATTGTTCCTCGCTCCACGCGGAGTCCCCGGCCAGAAACGGTTGCAGCTGCAAACGCGTTTTCATCACGGAGTGGCAATCGTAGCAGCGTACATCACCTTGGCGCTTTTTAAGAAAGATGGGCTCGATGCGGCTGCGATATGTGTTGAAATCCAATGCGAGCTGAGTTTGTGCAGTATTTTCGGCCTGGGAATTTTTATTGCCGGTGTTTCCCCGCAGGGCATTTGAGCCGCTTATTTTCCATAGGAGCGCTGCGGCAGCGCACGCCACCGTAATTTTTCGTTTTTGCGTAGCCACAATCACCGCTTCACCAACCGTTCTTATCAAATATTTCTAATGCGCGAATGCGAGCAGGCACGACGCATCTCGTTCAGGGGCACGCTTGTTTTGCGGCGCAATCGTACTTCGCTTAACGATAAATTCTAAATTAAGTTTTCTTTATGTTGCTCGATGAAGAAAAAACCAGCTTAAACTGGCTGCGAACGCGATGTTGCAGGTGGAGGTTCGTTGGGGCAACTCAAAGAAAAAATCAGGGCTGTCGCCGCCACCGGAAACTTGAGTACGGGATTCCACGAAGAGAGCCTGGTCCGCGCGGTGAAAGATGGCGCGGATTTTGTCGGCTGCGATGCAGGCAGCACGGACTCAGGCCCCTACTATTTGGGTTCTGGAAATCCACGCGGCCCGCGCGACGGCGTAAAACGAAATCTCGGTCTCATCATGCGGGAAGTGCTGAAAGCCGGTATCCCGGCAATCATCGGCACCGCCGGACATGCCGGTGGCCGCCCACATCTGGCGTGGACGCTGGAAATTGTTCGCGAATTGGCGCGCGAGAACCACTGGCACTTTAAACTGGCATCCATCGACAGCGAGATAGACCGCGAGATCCTTGCGCACGCGTTCCGCCGAGGTGAAATCACGCCTCTTTCCCCGGCCCCGTCGCTGGATGCGGAACTGATCTCCCAAGGCCAACGCTTTGTCGCCATGATGGGTATTGAGCCGATTCAGTCCGCACTCCTTGGTGGTGCTCAAGTCATAGTCGCCGGACGATGCAGTGACGTCGCTATCTATGCCGCGTTTCCCGTACTGCATGGAATTCCAAAGCATGTAGCATTTCACGCCGGAAAAATCCTGGAATGTGGCGCCGCGAGCGTGGCGCAACGTCTGTATCCGGATTGCATGGCTGCGGAGTTGGACCAAACCGGGTTCACGGTGGATCCGCCTAACCCTGCATTGCGCTGCACCCCTCAGAGCGTCGCCGCTCACACGCTGTATGAAAATGCTGACCCTTATACTCTGGTGGAATCTGGCGGCGTGCTGGACACCACGGCTACGACTTATCAAGCTGTAAGCGACCGGGCGGTTCGCGTGGAGGGCAGCCGGTTTGTTCCCGCCGAAAAGTACACTGTTCGGATCGAAGGCGCCAGCTTGGCTGGCTATCGTTCCATTGTCATCGCCGGAATCAGAGACCCGCTCGTGTTACGCCAACTGGATACTTTTCTCTCCGGGCTGCGCGCCGTGGTCGAACGAAAAATCGCCGATAATCTGGCGCCACCACCCGGCGCGTATACCCTCAACTTTCGAGTATACGGGCGCGACGGCTCGCTCGGAGAACTGGAACCTACGCCCAGAATTGAAGGCCACGAAGTGGCTCTGCTGATTGACGTGGTCGCTTCCTCTCAAACTCTGGCATCCGATATTTTGCCGCTGGTATGGCACTCCGCATTGCATCATCCGATTCCGGAGTATCAAGGCTTGATCAGCAGTCTTGCTTTTCCATTTTCGCCGCCCGGAATCGATGTAGGACCGGTCTATAGATTCTGTGCCAACCATGTCTGGCAATTAAGCGATCCTTGTCATCCATTTCAAACCACCTTCGAAGCCCTGTAAGAAAGAAGCCGATGCGCGAACTCTGGCAATTCACGAAACTGATTCGCAGCAAGAACGCCGGACCTTTCGAATTGACCTTCGACATCATGTTTAAGGATCGCGAATATTTCGATCTAGTGGTTAAAAGCCGCGTTCTCTCACCCGATCTGGTAGCACGGTTGTATGGCGTACGGCTTGAGGACGTCCGCTTCTTTATAATTCCCCAACTCCTCGCGGTGAAATTTTCCATTCCGCGCCGCGCTTTCGCCGGGGATGTGGGAGACTCGGATGTCTATGGAGGCCAATTTCACGGGCCCCTTGTAAACCTGTTAGTGAAAACAACGGATGAATAGTGGACGTTGCTCGATGAGATGATTCCGGTTCTTCGGTTTCGCGAACGGACTAAATAGAAATTAATGTCATTTTAAGCCGGTGGCACAGTCGATGAAGTATGCCTGTCTCTTATACACATCT
>CAXMLS010000132.1:0-3736 GCA_964194235.1 uncultured bacterium
GATGTGTATAAGAGACAGGCGTATGCATGATCCACTGCATCCCGTAACAGATCCCCAGTATCGGCACGCCCAGCGCCAGTAATTTCGGATCGCACTTCGGCGCTTCCGCGTCGTACACCGAGCTCGGCCCGCCCGATAGCACGATCCCCACTGGTTCCAGCTTCATCATTTCATCCAGCGAAACCGTGCACGGCAAAATCGCGGAGAACACCTGTTGCTCACGAATCCGCCGCGCAATCAGCTGCGTGTACTGCCCGCCGAAATCCAGCACCACCACGCCGCCGAGTTCCGCTTCCATCCTGCCTCCCTGCTCTTGCGCCGGTTGTGTCGCGCTCGCCATTACGCCACCACCAGGTTTACGAGTTTATCCGCCACCACAATAGTTTTCACCACACGCTTATTCACCAGGTATGTCGCGACCGCCGGCTCCAATTTGGCTAACCGAACCAGTTCCGCTTCTGGCGTCCCTGCTGGCACCTTCAGTTTCCCGCGCACACGACCATTAACTTGCACCACTATTTCCACTTCCGTTTCGCGCGCGAGTTCTACATCAAATACCGGCCACCGCGCCAGCCACTGCCCTTCTTCGTGCCCCAGCATCTCCCACATTTCCGCCGCAATGTGTGGAGTCATCGGCGCCAGCATTAGTGTCAGCAATTCCAGTAATTCGCGTTGCACCTCAGGACGTACCCCTTCGTCCAGCGGCTCCGCGGCATGAATCTCGTTCGTCAGTTCCATGATCAACGCAATTGCCGCGTTAAAGTGCCAGCGCGTCTCGAAGTCCTGCGTCACGCGTCGCAGTGTCTGGTGCACTTTGCGCAGCAATACTTTTTCTTTCGCGCTAACCGCATCGTCCGCGTTCGCAGTCAAATTTGCCTCTGCGCCGCCACGACTCTTCGCCCGGCGCACCGTCTCCGCATGCCGCTCAATCAATCTGTATACGCGATTCAGAAATCGCCACGACCCCTCAATACTCTCTTCGCTCCACTCCAGATCCTTTTCCGGCGGGGCCGCAAACAATGTGTATAGCCGCCCGGTGTCCGCGCCATATTTTTCCGCCATCTCTTCCGCGCCCACCACGTTGCCCTTCGACTTCGACATCGCCACGCCGCCCTTTTGCACCATCCCTTGCGTGAACAGCCGTGAAATCGGTTCGCTGTGCGTAATCAATCCCAGATCGCGCATCACCTTGCACCAGAACCGCGAGTACAACAGGTGCAGAATCGCGTGCGTAATCCCGCCGATGTACTGATCGATCGGAAACCAGTACGCCACTTTCGCCGCGTCATACGGCGTTTTATCGTTGTGCGCATCGCAATATCGATAGAAATACCACGACGAGTCCACGAACGTGTCCATCGTGTCCGTCTCCCGCCGCGCCATTCCCCCGCACTTCGGGCATTTCACATTCACAAATTCCGGCGTCGCCGCCAGCGGTGATTCGCCCATGCCCGTCAGCTTCGGATTCGCCGGTAACACCACCGGCAAATCCGTGTCCGGCACCGCCACCATTCCATCCTTATCGCAATAAATCACCGGAATCGGCGTGCCCCAATATCTCTGCCGCGAAATTCCCCAATCCTTCAAGCGAAATACCGTCTCGCGTTTGCCGAATCCTTTCGCTTCCGCTTCCGCCGACATCTTCGCCAGCGCTTCCGCTGTTTCCAACCCACTGTATGGCCCCGAATTGACGCTCTTCCCGTACTCCGTGAACGCTTCTTTCAGACTCACATCCGTTAATTCCGTGCCATCCTTCGGCTGCACCACGATCGGAATCGCCAGCTTATATTTCGTAGCAAACTCAAAATCCCGCTCGTCATGCGCCGGAACGCACATCACCGCGCCCGTGCCATATTCCATCAGCACGAAATTCCCCACCCACACCGGAATTTCCATACCACTAAATGGATTCACGACGTGTCGCCCAGTAAAAAATCCGACTTTCTCCGCGGTCTCTAACTCTTCCACCTTGACCGAACTCTGCCGCATGTCTTTAAGTTGTGTGAAAAGCTCCTTCTCGTGATTCCAGCCTTTCAGCAAGTGCTCAACCTGTGGGTGGCCGGGCGCCAGAATCAAAGCGCTCATTCCATAAATCGTATCAATTCGAGTTGTAAACACTTCGATAGGTGCACTATGCCCATCAGTGTTGGCAAACTTCACCTTCGCCCCAACAGATTTCCCAATCCAGTTCCGCTGCATGGTGATGACCCGCTCGGGCCATCCGCCTTCCAGCAATTTCAAATCATCCAGCAATTGCTCTGCATAGGCCGTGGTCTTCAAAAACCATTGCTCGATCTCGCGCGACTCCACCCGCGTATCTTCGTGGCGCCAGCAAAATCCGTTCACCACTTGTTCGTTCGCCAGCACCGTCGCGCATTTCGGGCACCAGTTCACCCGGCTCTTTTTCCGGTACGCCAGCCCGCGCTCCAGCATCCGCAGGAAAAACCACTGGTTCCACTTGTAGTACTCCGGTTCGCACGTGGAAATTTCCCGCCGCCAGTCATAGCTGAACCCAAACCGGCGCAGCACGCGTTGAAATTCTGCGATGTTATTGTTGGTCCAGGTTCGCGGGTGGGTATTATTTTTTATTGCGGCATTTTCCGCGGGCAGTCCAAACGCGTCCCAGCCCATCGGATGAATCACATTGAATCCGCGCATGCGCTTTACGCGCGCCACCACATCGCCGATCGTATAGTTGCGCATGTGGCCCATGTGCAACGTTCCCGATGGATACGGCAGCATTTCTAAAACGTAATATTTCGGCTTCGAAGGGTCAGCCTCCGTTTCAAATACTCGCGCTTCTTCCCATCGCTTTTGCCATTTCGCTTCGATCAATCGTGGGTTGTATTCCGCCACTCTTCGCTATCCCCTTTGCCCAATCCCCGTTCGAGTCGAATTCGTAGCGATCTCTAATTACTTTCGCTTCTTTCGCTGCTTTGGCTTTTTCGCCACCTTGCCAGCCTTCTTCAACGCCGCAACTGTTTTCGTGAGGCGTATGCCGATCCCCTTCGCGCGACTCTTGCCACCCCGCACATCTGTCATCCCGGCCGGAGCAGGCTGGCGAATTTGCTTTTCTGCTACGCTCGCGCTTGTCCGCGTGGGCGGGCGAAGCAGTCGGCCTGCGGAGTGGAGGGACCTTTCTTCGATCGGTGCGCCATTCCCCGCAGTTTTCCGCGCCAGCGCGGCAGTATTTTTCTTA
Source organism: uncultured bacterium (assembly GCA_964194235.1). Classification (GTDB taxonomy): domain Bacteria; phylum Acidobacteriota; class Terriglobia; order Acidiferrales; family UBA7541; genus Acidiferrum. Next base: position 3,200 of record CAXMLS010000132.1, read on the forward strand.
TCAATCGCTCTCTGCTCATCCATCTTCTTCTTGATCGCGCGCGTCATCATCGAAAAACCTTTTTCCGCTTCCGGCGCGCTATCTTTCAATCCCGCCAAGTCCCACAGCATCGCCACGTTTTTCCGGTCATCTCCCGGATCGTCAATCGGCGTCTCCAGAATAAACGCGCGTCCTGCCAACCCTTCTGGCGGCTTTGCGCCCAATCGTGGGTGTGTCAATATTCTGCGAAACGCGTCGGCGCCGATTTTTCCTTTTCCAATATGCTCGTGCCGGTCCACGCGCCCGCCCAGCGGAATCGTCGAATCATTGATATGCATCACCGGCACGCGTTCCAGCCCGATCGTGCTGTCAATCTGTCCAATCGTCGCGGCCAATCCCGCCTCGCTGCGAATGTCATAGCCCGAAGCAAACAAATGCGCCGTATCCAGGCACGCATCCACCGGCAGATTCTTTAATCCCGCCAGCACATCCGCCATTTCTTCCAGCCGCGAACTCACGCACGTACCCATCCCCGCCGTGTTCTCCAGCAAAATCCGC
>CAXMLS010000133.1:0-1846 GCA_964194235.1 uncultured bacterium
GTTGTAGCGAGGATGTCAACAGAGCCAACCGCCATCTAGATGCAGCCTGCGCGGGGCTCCAATCTCGTCGTATCATATTTGCATGTCAGCAGAGCGAAGTACGCGACAAGCGCCGCTCGCCGCGTATAGTTGAGGAAAGTGAGCCAGGCATGAGCCAAGCACCCAGTCCTCCCGTGAACCCGAACGCGCGCCGCCGCAGTCAACGTGTGTTGATGCAGGTGTCGGTACATATTCAAGGCAAAGATGCACAAGACAAATCGTTTGACGAAGACACTCAAACGATGGCGGTGAACGCGCATGGCGCACTGATTGCGCTGGCTGCCCGTGTTACGAGCGGAAATGTTTTAAAAATTAAGCACAAAATGACGGAAGAAGTTCAGGAATGCCGCGTCGTATTTTTGGGACCGGTTCGCGACGGCAAAACGGAAATTGGCATCGAATTTTCTTCGCCGCGGCCAACCTTCTGGCGCGTGGCGTTCCCCCCGGCAGACTGGACGCCGAAACATCCGGAAGCCCGCGATTTTTCTATAACTAATCGCCTGGTCGAAAAGTAGTTTTCGAGCACGGGCGGATAATCCTTAAAAACAATCCATTAAAACTTAGTGACGGGCGAACCTTTAGCGCATCGGCGCGCTAAAGCTCAAGCAATTTAAGCGGACAACATCTTGCGCACGATATCGTTGACGGTCTGAGGATCGGCCTGGCCGCGCGTGGCGCGCATTACCTGGCCCACAAAGAACTTAAACACGCCTTCGTTGCCGCTTTTGAATTTGGCGACATTATCGGGATTTTTGCCGATCACTTCTCGGGCAGCCTGCTCGATGGCACTCGCGTCGACCGTTTGCGATAACCCTTCCGCGGCGATAATTTCCGCGGCCCCGCGGCCCGATTCAAACATGGTGGCAAAAACTTTCTTCCCAATGGCCCCGGTAATATGTCCGGATTCGACAAGCTTGACCAGCTCTCCCAGCGCCGCCGGCGAAATGGGGCTGGCGTCGATCTGTTTTCCCGAATCGTTCAGGCGGCGCAGCAATTCCGTCTGCATCCAGTTGGCGGTATTTTTCCCCGACGCACCTGTTTTGGTTGCCGCTTCAAAATAATTCGCAAGCTCCGCACCGGTGGTCAGCACGTCGGCGTCGTAGGGCGTGATGCCGTAGCTGGCGATCATACGCGCACGCTTGGCCTCCGGGAGCTCGGGGAGCGTGCGCAAAACTTCTTCGCGCCAGGCCGCGCTTATGTGCACCGGCAAAAGATCGGGCTCGGGGAAATAGCGGTAGTCGTGAGCCTTCTCCTTGGAACGCATCGCCACGGTGCAGGCCTCCGCCTGATTCCACAAGCGCGTTTCCTGAGTAATTTTTTGCCCGGCTTCGAGCACCCCGATATGCCGCTCGATTTCAAATTCCAGCGCTTTTTGCAGATAGCGGAAGGAGTTTAGATTTTTTACTTCGACTTTGGTGCCGAACTCCGCAGCGCCGCGCAAACGCACGCTCACATTGGCATCGCAGCGCAGCGAGCCTTCCTCCATATTGCAATCGCTGACCCCGGTGTAGAGCAGGATTTGCCGAAGCGTGGTGAGGTACGCGTACGCTTCTTCCGGCGTGCGCATGTCCGGTTCGGAAACAATTTCGCTTAGTGGCGTGCCGCAGCGGTTGTAATCGATGTACGCCTTGGTGGCGGATTCGCTGAAACCTTCGTGAAGATTTTTTGCGGCGTCCTCTTCAAGATGCAGGCGCGTGATGCCAATGCGTTTTTTGGCGCCGCCATGCGCGACTTCAATCCAGCCGCCGGTGGCCAGCGGCAATTCATATTGCGAAATCTGGTAGCCCTTGGGGAGGTCGGGATAGAA
>CAXMLS010000134.1:0-2695 GCA_964194235.1 uncultured bacterium
CTCGTGTCTTCATCTATACTCAGGTGCGATTTTTTGGGGCTCTTTTTGCGGATACTTGTTCTCAGCGATATCCACGCTAACGCCACCGCTCTTGCTGCCGTTCTCGCCGCCGCAAAAGACCGATGGGACGTTTCCGTCTGTCTCGGCGACGTGGTCGGATATGGCCCCGATCCCAACGAAGTCACCGCGCGTCTGCGCGAACTCGGCACGCAAACCATCCGCGGCAATCACGATAAAGCCGCTACCGGCTTAATGTCCGCCGAAGACTTCAATCCCGTGGCAAGAGCCGCCGTGGACTGGACGCACGATGAGCTTGAGCCCGCGCATATGGACTGGCTCACCAACCTTCCGCCCGGTCCGTTGACTGCCGATGGCGTTGTGCTGGTGCATGGCGCGTATCACGATGAGGATGAATACGTGTTCACTCCCGCGCAGGCCCTCGAAGGCCTTCTGGATTCCAGCGCGGCGGTTACATTTTTTGGTCACACCCACCATCAGGGCGGATTTAGCCTTTTCGAGGAGAAGCTGGAAGTTTTGCAGATTCATCCCCGCATGAACGAATCCTCCACCGCGCTGCGCTTGGAGCCGTTTAGCCGCTATCTGTTGAATCCCGGCTCCGTTGGGCAGCCCCGCGACGGGGATCCCCGCGCCGCTTTCGCTATCGCCGATCTTGAGCATCAGACCGTGGAGTTTGGGCGCGTCGCGTACGATATCTCCGATGTGCAGGAGCGCATGCGCAAAGTGCATCTGCCGGAACCGCTCGCGCAACGGTTAGTTGTCGGCCGCTGAAATTTGCGCCCGCCGACGTCAACCAGTGTCGGCAGGCTCACGCAGTTGGCGCGCGCAGCGTCGTAGGTAAGCTCATGGAAATCTCCCCTCTAATCCCATCGCCCGATCCGCACCCACCTGCAAGCAATGCCCCGCGCATGGCGGTGCTGGCAGGATTGTTATTGTGTGCATTGCTGGCTTTTATTTTCTGGCGCATGTCCATCAGAACCGCGCCTCCGCAGCCATCGCCGTCGGCGACCAGTCCGGAAACGCGCGCTTACCTTGCGAGCGTGGCAGTAGAAAATCTCGAGGTTGCCCGCGCGGAAAATTTCCTGCATCAGGAAGTAACCACCGTCTCCGGGGAAATCAGCAACGCCGGGAATCGCGCTCTGGCGAACGTCGAAGTCACCGTGGAATTTTTCGATCAGCTTGATCAAATCGCTCAGCGGGAATCCCGTAATTTATTTGGACCTGCCGATGCGCCCGTTCCACCAGCTGGCCGTCACCCATTTGAAATTTCCTTCGATCACATCTCTTCCGCATGGAACATGCAGGCGCCCCACGTGAAAGTTACCGGTGTGGAATTTACCAGAATTAAATAGTACCTAAATTAGTAAGTACATCATTTATATTTTCCGGCGTGCCCTTAGCCGCTGAACTGGAAGCCAGCATCCGGGAGTTTGCCGCGGCGGGCACCGCCGAGTTGCGCGAAAATGGCGGACGACTCGCGCCACTCTCCAAACTGTCCTGGGAAGTGCGCGGCTCCGGCGACCGTCCGCTTCTGCATATCTGGTCCGAGCAATACAATCTCACTCGCCGTGTCATCGCCATCACCGATCATTCCGAAGCGCGGCTGGCGCTGGCGGTGGAACGTTTCGGTCGCTCTCGACCGGATCGTATCGAATTTGTGCGCACCGATTTTGAACGTTCCGCGCGCGAGCTTTCCCGCGAAGAATTCTGCGACCGTCTCAAACAAATTCTCGCCGAACAATTTCCCGATGAAATCTTGCAATCGGTAACCACCTCGCCCGACCTCGAACATTCTCTTTCCGGCACCTACGCCCGCGGCGTGTTGCGGCGCGGTTCCACGCACATCGCGTTTCTCGCGGTGCCGGATGGTGAAACGCAGGACACCGCAAACAACAGCCTGACCTTCGGTTTGCTGTGGCTCGATCGCCTGCGTAACAGCATTCATCGCGGAACGGTTGGAGTACTTCGGATCATTCTTCCAGAAAATTCCGCCAACGTCGTCGCGCACCGCTTCGCCGCGCTCGATCGCAGCGTGGACCTCGAACTTTACGAGCGCGATCTCTCGCGGGATTCCCTGGAAAAAATCGATCCGCGCCACGCCGGCAATCTGATTACCTGGCTGATTCCTTGCCGTGATTCCGAAGCGCTTCTCGCGCAAGCCCGCCTCGTTGTCGACCCGATTGTTGCCCTCGATCCGCAATTTATTACCGTTCATCCTTCGGCGGCTTCACGCGAAGTATTTCTGCGTTATCGCGGCTTGGCCTTCGCGCGCTGGGATGATGGCACGCTTTTTTTCGGATGCAGTGACCAGCGCAGGGAACTGACGGACGCGACGCATCCGGCTTTCGATCGCATGCTGCGGGACCTGCAGCTTTACCGCCACTCGCTGGCCACCGATACCCGCCACGCTCTGTATCGCGCGCAGCCGGAGCGCTGGCTCGAAGCCATCGTTCGCAACGACGTCACCAGAGTGGACAGCGCGCTCGATCCGCGGTTTGTCTACACTCAGGTTTTTGCCGGTAGCGGTGCAGAGCACGGCATCATGGACGTGCTCACGGTCACTCGCACCGGGCGGCTCGCAATCATCGAGCTGAAGGCCAGCGAGCATATCCATCTGCCTCTGCAAGCCGCCGATTACTGGCTGCGCGTGCGCCGTCATCTAGAGTTGGGAGAATTT
>CAXMLS010000135.1:0-2515 GCA_964194235.1 uncultured bacterium
AAACAGGGACCAGAACCAGGGGTGCTCTGGTCCCCGGGGTAGGAATTAAACAGAAGATCAAGCGCCGTCAGTCTTGCAGTTCCACTAGCGGTACGGGATGAATACTCTGTGAATTTTCAGTAATGCGCGAGGTCGTGGTGGACCCACCATCTTCAGATCCCTCTACCACGACCGGCAACCCTCGCCCGTGCCGCACATCCAGGCCGCGCACCCAAAAAATAATGTCCTCGGAAATATTCGTGGCATGATCGGCAATGCGTTCCAGGTGCCGCGTGGCCAGTACGTACTGCAGGCTGGGGCTAACCACCAGAGGTTCCTGCATCATGCGGCGAAGCAGTTCTTCGAAGATGCGGTCGCGATAATTGTCCACGGCATCATCGCTCTCCAGGACCTGCAACGCCATCTCCACATTTTTGAAAATCAGAGCCCCCAGGCTCTTGCTGACCATGGCGCGCACGGATGAAGTCATCGGCGCAAGTTCTTTGGGAATTTCCGTTTTGGCCATTTCACGCAGTGAAATCACACATTGCGCAAGATTCACGGCCAGGTCGCCAATGCGCTCGAGATCGTTGGTGATCTTTAGCGCCGCGACAATCAGGCGCATCTCGTCGTCATTGAAAGAAGACCGCCGCAACAAACGGATCGCGTGTTCATCAATGACCACTTCCATTTCGTTTATCCGTGGCTCCAAGAGAAACACTTCTCCCGGCAGTTGGGCGGTGCGAGTACTTTGGAGATCGACCAGCGCGTCCAGCGCGCGATTCATCGCGCCTTCCACCGTGCGGGACATCGATACCAGATAATTCACCAGCGTGTCGTACAGCACGTCTCGAGTGATTTTTGTGGCGCTTGCCATGCTCTCTCTCTTTCGGGGCGGGAGGCGCAACCGCGCGCTTCTCGCTGCCCGCGAAACAGTCTCCTTCGCGCGGATTACGGCGTGTTCACGTAAAGATGAATACTCTGATTATTTTGCTTTCGGAGATCTGTCGCGATTCACGGAGATTCGTCAGTGATCAGCACGTATCGCCGACCACTTATGCAGGAGTGGTACGGCCCCCGTTGAGCCGCGGAGGAATTGTCCCCGAGGAAGGACGGGCCGCTGTTCGTTGCGGGTTGAAGATCGGAACGGAAAAATGAAATTGCGAGCCCTTGCCGATTTCGCTTTCCACCCAGATGCGCCCGCCTTGCGCCTCGATCAGGTGTTTGGCAATTGCCAGTCCCAGGCCCGTTCCGCCGGCCTCCCGCGAACGCGCTGCATCCACGCGATAGAAGCGTTCAAAGATACGCGGCTGATCCGCCTGAGGAATACCGATGCCGGTATCGGACACCGTAAAAACCACTTCCGATTGGCTACCTTCGGCGCTCAGCACAATCTCCCCGCCTGGCAATGTGTACTGCCTGGCATTATCCAGGAGGTTTTGCAACACTTCCGCAAGCCTTCTGCGATCTCCCGCGACGTCCGGCAATCCGGGAGGAATATTCACCGACACGCGCAACCCCTTTTCCAGCGCGCGATGTTGCGCCGTCGCCACGCAACTGTCGACCATTTGCGCCACGCTCACTTCACCAATCTCCAGTTCCAGCCGGTCGGAATCCATCTGCGAAAGCCGCAGCAGGTCATCCGTCAAACGTGCCAAGCGTCTGGAGTGCTCCAGAATAATTTCCAGGAAACGTTCGCGATTTTGCGCGTCGTCCATGGCCCCCGCTAGCAGTGTTTCCGCAAAACCCTGAATCGCCGTGAGTGGAGTCTTGAATTCGTGTGACACGTTGGCGACAAAATCCCGCCGCACCCGTTCCAATCGCCGTAATTCGCTGATGTCGTGCAGCACCACCACTGCGCCTGAGGTGTCGCCCGCTCGCACCGACGCGACCGTCGTAGCAAAAAAGTGCTGTCGCAGCGTTCCCGTGGCGATTTCGGCCTCTACTCGTGCCTCGCCCAGCAACACTCGACGCACCGCCTCGATTAATTCCGTTTGCCGGACAATCTCTACCAGCGCTCTGCCCGATTTCAGTGGCAGTTCCACACCTAAGATTTCAGCAAATCCTTGATTGGCAAACAGTACGCGCTCAGCGCCATTCACAACCGCCACGCCCTCGACCATGCTCCCAAGTATGGCCGCGGACAAATTTCGCTCCTCTGTCAGCGTACGAATCGTTTCATCAAGCCGCTCTGCCGTGCGATTCAGCGAAGTCCCCAAAGCCTCCAATGCATCGCCCGAACTGTCCGCGGGAATAGGCCGAAAATCGCCGGCCGCCACGCGCCGCGAAAATTCTTTCAGCCGCTCCACCCGGTCCGTAAAGCTGCGGGAAATCTTCAACGACGCGGCTCCCGCAATGAGCAAAATCACGAACGAGGAAAACCACAAGCTCCTCCGAAACGATTGCAAAACTTCATCCACGGTTTCAATAGGCAGCGCAAACCGCAGAACTATGGGTCCTCCGCCCGGGGTATTCTGGCGCACCGCGTAATACAGCAAGTCACGGTTTAGTGTGACACTATGCCGGATGGATCGCC
>CAXMLS010000136.1:0-3157 GCA_964194235.1 uncultured bacterium
GATGTGTATAAGAGACAGGATCTATGTTGAATCGAACGCTGGCGGAATTCGATAAGAAGCACGCGCGCGAACCAGTGCGCGCCAAGTTGGCAGATGCGCTGGCTTTTCAGACGCGCGTACTCGATGAACTTCACAAGTGTGTTTTGAAAATACGCATGGTACCGGTCGAACAACTCTTCCGGCGATTCCCGCGGGTCGTCAGGGATGTCGCCAAACAGTGCGGCAAAGATGTCGCGCTGCAAGTTGCGGGACAAAACACCGATCTCGACAAAGGAATTCTCGACTCGCTGGCCGAGCCTTTAATGCACGTGGTGCGCAACGCTGTCGATCACGGTATCGAGCCTGCCGACGAGCGGCTGGCCGCAGGGAAACCCGCACGCGGTACCATCTTTTTGAATGCCTATCATCAGGGAACGCAAGTGGTCGTGGAAGTGCGCGATGACGGACGTGGTATGGATGCCACCCGCCTGCGCTCGCAGGCTATCGAAAAGGGAATTCTCAAGTCGGACGAGGCCAAACGGCTCGGCGATCAGGAAGTCTTCAATTTAATTTTCGAACCGGGTTTCAGCACTGCGGCCTCCGTTACGGAAGTTTCCGGACGCGGCATCGGTATGGATATCGTGCACACAGCCATGGAGAAACTAAAAGGCACGGTCCAGGTGAACACTCAGCTGGGGCGAGGCACGACAATACAGATGCGTGCTCCGCTAACGCTCGCCAGTATTCAGACGCTGCTCTTTCGCGTTGGCGGCCGCCTGTTTGCCGTGCCGCTGTCCTCGGTGGTGGAGATCACGCGAATTCGAGAGAGCGAGATTCACACGGTCGATCAGCGCGAAATTCTGCGTCTTCGCGATCAGTTGCTCACGCTGGTGCGCTTGAATCGCCTGGACCATATTCACTCGGTGACCGCAGCGCCGGCAAAAGCCACCAGCTTCGTTATCGTTATCGGCGCGTCAGAAAAACGATTTGGTTTACTTGTGGACACGCTGGTTGGCGAAGAAGAGTTGGTCATCAAAGCGCTGCCCAGCGAAATTGTTTCCAGCGATCTGGTGAGTGGAGCTTCGATCCTCGGCGATGGCACGGTGGTGCTTATTTTGAATGTACCCGCGGTCGTCTCGCGATTTGCCAAGGCCCTTCCGCTGGGAGCGATCGCATGAGCGACCGGATCAGAGTTCTGGTGGTGGACGACTCAGCGTTGATGCGGAAGCTCATCCCCACAATTCTCGCGCGCGACTCGGCGATTGAAGTCGTTGGGACCGCGATGGATGGTGCGTTCGCACTAAAGAAAATCGAAGAGCTGCATCCCGACGTGGTCACGTTGGATTTAGAAATGCCCCGCATGGACGGCATGGAAACGCTGCGGCTGATCATGAAAAGCGCACCGCTGCCAGTGATTCTCGTGAGCACGCATTCCAAGGAAGGTGCCTACTCAACCTTCAAAGCGCTAGCACTCGGCGCGGTAGATTTCGTCGCAAAACCACAGGATGCCGCGATCGGCCATCTCGATGCCATCGCCGATGAGCTTATCGATAAAATTAAAGCGGCCAAGCGCGCTACCGGACGCCGCATGCCTCCTGCCATCGCGACTGCCAGGCATCTCGGCCAAAAGAAAACTGCACTGACGGCGTTGGCACCCAATCGCATCATTGCGATCGGTATTTCGACCGGCGGTCCGAACGCCTTGCAATTTCTACTCGCGCAGATTCCCGAGGATTTTCCATCCTCCATTTTAATCGTGCAGCACATGCCCGAAGGCTTTACAGAAATGTTCGCCAAGCGGCTCGACGAATGTTCCCCGCTGGACGTTCAGGAAGCGCGCTCCGGAGATCTCCTATTAGCCGGCCGCGTGCTTTTATGTCCCGGAAATCGCCACATGATGGTTCGGCGTATGCCTCGCGGAGAGATGGTGGTCCTGAACGATGCGCCACCGGTTAACGGGCATCGGCCTTCCGTGGATGTTTTGTTTCATTCCGTCGCGCAGGAATTTGGTCCGACGGCCGTCGGAGTGTTGATGACTGGTATGGGCGAAGATGGCGCCGTGGGTCTTGGAGCAATCAAGGCCGCCGGCGGTATGACCATTGCCCAGAGCGAAGACAGTTGCGTGGTGAGCGGAATGCCGCGCGCCGCAATCACAAAAGGTTTTGTAAACAGAATTGTATCGCTGGATGGACTAGCCGCGTATTTGTTGAGTCAGTATCGCAATGAACGCACCAGCGGGGAGAAGAAAGAAAAAAACGAGAAGAACGAGAAATCGGAAGCGGTACCCGTTACTTCACAGCGCGCCTGACCGGTTCGCCGAAGGAGAAGGCTATGGCACAATTTGCCAAGTTACATCGCAAAGATAATCAAGCCGTCCGCTACCTGGTGGTGGACGATTCGGTATTCGCGCGCAAAAATCTCATCAAAATGATCGAGACGTTCGGCGGGGAAGTGGCGGGCGAAGCCGGAGACGGCTTGACGGCCATCGCCGAATTCAACCGCACTAAACCGGACATTGTGCTCATGGACATCACCATGCCGCAGATGGAAGGCATCGAGGCGGTGGAGCGCATCATCCGGCAGCACAGCGACGCGCGTATCGTGATGGTATCGTCTGTCGGCTACCAGGAAAATATTCTTGCCGCGCTGCAAAAAGGCGCGAAACATTTCGTGCAAAAGCCCGTCAAGCCCGAAGTCCTGTATGAAATTTTGCGTTATGTGTTAAGCGACGACCCCGTCGCCGCCGGCACGCCCGTGGCGCTGGCAGGAGAATACCGCTCATGAGAATGGAACTGATTCAACCGTTCATTAATGCCGCGGATGCGATTTTCTCGGAATGCCTGCAATCTCCGGCAAAAATCATCGACCTGACCATGGACGAAGAAGCCTACCGCCGCAAAGGTGTCGCGGCTCTGATTGCGATCAAAGGAGACATCGAAGGTCGCGTCATTCTGGACCTTTCCCCGGAAGTGGCGCAGAAAGTCGCCAGCCATTTGGCCGGTGAAGAACTTCCAGAGAGCCAGCAACTAGTTCGCGAAACGGTTTGCGAACTGGCAAATATGGTGATTGGAAATTCCGTCACGCTGCTGAACGATCAGGGCTTTCGGTTCAAAGTGTTTCCGCCGGAGATCCACATGAGCGATACGGGGCTTTCCGGGACTGAGGACACAGAGGCAAT